>JAPOQB010000202.1 GCA_026710965.1 Deltaproteobacteria bacterium
GAAGGGCCGGTCGCCCAGCGCGCTGCCGATCTCCGACTGCACCAACGCGGCCAGGCGGCTCTCCGCGAAATCGCGGTTGCGCAGCGCGGCCAGGTACCGCACCGGGTCGGCGATCTTCCAGGAGATGTACGTGGAGACCAGCACGTTCTTTTTGTCCGCCGTCAGCAGCTCGGTCTCGCGCGTGTTGGTGATCAGGATGCGCTTGTCGAGCACGTTGGCGCGCTGGAACGGCACCGGCAGCTTGAGATAGAAACCGGCCTGGCTCAGGACTGACACCGGTTTCCCGAACTGGGTGATGACCGCATGGCTCTTCTCGTCCACCACCACGAACGAGGTGGCGCCGGCGCCCAGGACCAGCGCCAGGATTATCAACCCGCCGATACGTTTCGCCATGGCAATCCCTCTATCGATGTCGGCTCGGCGGCCCGGGATTCATGAAGTCCACGGGCGGGTTGCCGAGCCAGAGATCGACATCGCCTCCGCCCGCGCCGGGCATGTAGACATATTTTCGCGGCATCTCGAGGGCATGCTCGAGTGCCTCCAGATAGAGCCGGGCTTCGGTGACCGCGGGGCTCGTGGCATGGGCCGCCGCGGTCTGCCGGAACGCGGCGGCCCGGCCCTCGGCTACCCGGACCTCGCGCACGGCCCGGCCCTCGGCCCTTTGCGTGATGCGTTCCGCCTCGCCCGAGGCCGCCACCGTGGACTGGGTCGCCCCGCCCGTGGCCACGTGGATGTCACGCTGGCGGTCCTCCAGCGCGCTGGCGACGTCGCGAAAGGCGTCGTGGACCCGCGCCGGTGCATGGACGTCCAGGAGCCGTACGTCCAGGATCTCGCTGCCGATGCCGAGGTCCGCGAGGCGCGTCGCCAGGCGATCCCGCAGCTCCGTCTCCGTGGTCCTCCGGTCCACGGTGTAGATCCGGTCGATGGGCTTGCGGCTCAGCAGGCCCACCAGCTCCCGCCGTGCCAGCCCGAGCACCACCGCCGGGGTCTCCTCGACGCCCAGGGCGTACACCGCCGGGTCACGGACACGGTACTGGACCACGGCCCGGATATCGATGACGTTGCCGTCCGCGGTCAGGTAGAACGCCTGTTCGTCCAGCACTTTTCTGGCTCCGTTGACGCTCCCACGGAAGCCCACCGTGACCTGGCGAATCAGCGCCACGTCCACCGCGGTGCCGTTGCCCAACGGCGGCGGCAGATGGAAATACAGGCCCGGCTGGAGATCCGCGGCCACCACCCGGCCGAAGCGCTGGACGATGCCCTTCTGGCCGGGCCCGACCACGAGCGTGAACCAGGGGATGGCGGCGAGCAACGCGACGGCCAGCACGGCCGCGAGCACCGGCCCCCGGAGCAGATTGGCGGGGCGGAAGGCCCTCAACGCCCGGCCCGTGTCCAGGAGCTGTCGCGCGGTCTCCCGCCAGAGCGCGCGCGGGCCCTTGCGCTTGAAGCTCCGGAGCAACAGCAGGACCAGCGCCACGGCCGAAAGCGCCTTGAGCGCGAAGACCCAGTCGGCGTCCCGCCCCAGCTCGCCGAAGGGGAGCACGTGGATCGCGTCCGCCAGGGTCGCGTCCACCAGCAGCCCGGCGGCGAGGCTCACCAGCACGATGGCGCCGAGGTAGACGGCGAGATGACGGCGGCCCAGGAGCTGCCCCACTACCGTCATGGTGGCAAGGTTGGTAGCCGGCCCCACCAGCAGGAACACGAGCGCCGCGCCCGGCGACAGGCCCTTGGCCATGAGCGCCGCGGCGATGGGAGTGGAGGCGCTGGCGCAGAGATACAACGGCAGGCCCACCACGATCATGGCCAGCATGGGCATGAGCCCCGAACCCCAGCCGAGCACCTCGCCAAAGAAATTGTCGGGCAGAAGCCCCGCCAGAATGCCGGTCAGCAGCATGCCGATGAGGAGCGACATCGCGATGTCGTCCAGCACCGAGCTGAAACCGTAATCCAGGGAATGGAGGAAACGGCGCGGGCCGGCCGGAGCCGCGCCGCCGGGCGCGCAGCTCTCGTCGCACGCGTCCGCCGCCGGTGCCGCGCAGTCATCGTCGCAGGTGACGTCGGCCGGCGGCGGCAGGCTCGCGTCCTCCTTGACGCCGATGGAGGCGATGCCGGCGATCACTGCCGTCACCACCGCCACGACGGGACGGACCACGGCCATGACCGGCCCCATGAGCCCGTAGGTGAGCGCCACGGAATCCACCCCGGTCTCGGGAGTGGAGATCAGAAACGAGACCAGCGGCGCCCGCCCGGCGCCCTGCCTCTTCAAGGAAGCCGCGGCCGGCAAGACCCCGCACGAGCACAGGGGAATGGGCGCGCCGAACAGCGCGGCCAGACCCACGGAGCGGGCATCGTTCCGGCCCAGGTGCCGCGCGATGAGGTCCGCCGGCAGATACACGTGCAGGAGCCCGGCGACGAAAAAGCCGATGAGGAGATACACCGAGGCCTCGTAAAAGACCACCAGCGTCTCCCAGGCAATGCTGCTCAACAGCGATTCCACGGCTCAAGCTCCGACGGGAACGTCCTTCGACTTCGCTTCGCGAAGCCTGTCCTGAGCTTTGTCGAAGGGCTCAGGACGAACGGAGACGGGCTTCACTGACCGTTCGTCCTCAGCCGACGGGCTTCACTGACCGCTCGTCTGAGCGGACGGGCTTCACTTGCCGTTCGTCCTGAGCGTAGCGAAGCGAAGTCGAAGGACGCCATTGCAAATGACCGACGTCAGTTACTCGATGGACGTGTGTCGAGCGCCCGCAGATCCTTGAGCAGCACGTCCGGGTCCGGAGCGGATCCGAAGTATGCGAAGCGCATAAAGCCCTTCGCATCCGCCACCACCGTGAGCGTGGTGTGCTCGATGAGTCCCCGGGCCAGCCGCTCCACGCTCACGCCGAACCCCTGCCACACCGGGGCCAGCTCCCGGGCCTCGCCCGTGAGCCAGGACCAGTTGGAGGCGTCCGCCTTGTGCCGGCCGCTGTAGGCCTTGAGCACTTCGGGCGTATCCACCTCCGGGTCGGTGGTGATGGACAGAAAGCGGATGTCCCTGGCCTCCGCCGGTTTCATGTGCTCCCGGACGATCTTGAGGCTCGCCGTCAGCAGCGGACAGACGTCCGGGCACGACGTGTACATGAAGTTGATGACCACCGGCTTGCCAAGGAGCTTCCGGAACTCCACGCGGGCGCCGTTCTGGTCGGTGAGGACGAAGTTGTCGATGAGGACGTCGAGCGCGCGCCGTTCCGCGAACTCGACCTTGAGGATGGACTTGTGGGCGGGCGCCTCCGTCTCCGGCACCAGCAGGACCGCCAGTGCCAGCGCCGCGACGCCCAGCGTCCTCGAAAGAACCGCCCTCATGCGCTCCATCCCTTCATGGGCTCGCCTTCATACACCCCACTTCTTGGCGATGCCCTCCTTGTACTCCCGCTTGAAGGCGTTCACCGGCGGGAACCGGTCGATCCACTGGTACGGACGGCAGGCGTCGATGAGCACGCGGTCGGTCACGTAGCCCTTGGTGTCCCGGTCGGTGGGAGAGATGACCGGCTCGCACACCGAGGCCCACACGTTCTTGACGATGTCGATGCCCTCGCGCGGGTCGCAGCGGGTGGACATGGCCCAGATGACCTCGCCGGGATTGGTGATGTCCACGTCGTCGTCCACCACCACCACCATCTTGCCGCCGTAGGCCCCGGCCCGGGCGCCCGCGGCCACCAGCAGCGCCTGCTTGGCGTGGCCGGTGTAGCGCTGCTTGATCGAGATGACGGTGAACGGCCCGGTCTGGCCGCCGTAGACGAAGCCCCAGACCCCGGTCACGTCCGGCACCCCGGCCTTGTCCAACTGCTCCCAGAGCGTGATGGCGCCCAGGGGAATCGGCAGGTAGCTGTTGGGCGGCCGCACCGGCGGCGCGCCGAGGATAATGGGGTCGTCGCGGTAGTAGACCCGCTTCACGGTCATGAGCGGGACGTCGCCCTCGGTGGCTTCGGTGTAGTAGCCCGGCCACTCGCCGAAGGGCCCCTCCTTGGGCAACTGCTCCGGCGGCAGCGGTGGGATCTCGCCTTCCAGCACCACTTCGCCGTTGGCCGGGATCGGCAGGCCGGTGACGGCGCCGCGCACCACCGGGATGGGGCTTCCCTGCATCCAGCCGGCGAACTCGTACTCGCTCACCGCCGGCGGCAGCGGCATCTGGGACGACAGCATCACGGCGGGCTCCTGCCCCAGGGTAATGGCCACGGGCAGCGACTCGCCGCGGGCGTGGGCCCGTTCCATGGCCAGCCGCCCGTGCTTGCCCTTGTTCATCTTGACCGAGACCTTGTTCTTCTCCTGGATCATCACCCGGTAGGTGCCGATGTTGATGCCGCCGGACTCGGGGTCCTTGGTGATGACGCCGCAACCGGTGCCGATGTAGCGGCCGCCGTCGAGGTCGTGCCACAGCGGCGTCGGGAACCGGGTGAGGTCGACGTCATCCTCTTCCATCTGGTTGTCGAACACCGGCCCGCCTTCCACCTGCTCGTAGGGCACCGGCTGGAACTCCATGCTCCGCTTGCGCCAGGCGTGGAGGAAATCCACCCCCTTGACGTCGGTGGGCAGCCCCATGGCCACCGCCGAGCGCGCGCAGGTGCGGAACAGGTTGGAGATGATCCGGAAACCCTTGGGGAAACCGGCGAACCCGTCGAACAGGAGCGCCTGCGACTCCACGTCGCCCATGTACTCGGTGAGCGCCCCCACGTCCGTATCGAGCTCCGCGCCCTCGATCCGCTTGATCTCGCCCATCTCGTCCAGTCGCTCGATGTAGCTCCGCATGTCGGTTACCGGTTGCATTCAATTTCCCCCATTTTCTCGTGATGTTTCGTGATGTACCGCTATTCGAGCCGTACCACAGTATCCGGGAGATTTCGAGTCCGCGTTTGCCACCGGCCGGAGAGTCTGGAAAGTCTGATGGGAACGTGGAAAGGAGCAGGCACGGCATGGAGGCCGGGAGCCGGGGAATTTCATGAGCGGACTGGTCTGGGGGCTGTGCGGCGCCAGCCTGATCGGCGTTTCCGATTGCGTGGCGCGGGTCACGGCGAGCCGTACTTCCCTGTCCGTGCTTATCGCGCTCATCATGGGCCCTCCGTTCGCCGTCATGACGATCTGGTTCGCGGCGAGCGGCGGCTGGCCGGCATGGAACGCGTGGGGCTGGGGCGCCTCGGCCGTGTCCGGCCTGCTGAACGTCGCGGTGCTGGCCCTGCTCTTCCGTGCGCTGGTGCGGGGGCCGGTGACGGTGGCGTCGCCGGCCACGTCGAGCTTCACGGTGATGCTCGTGGCGCTGAACGTGCTGGCCGGCCATCCGTATCACTGGCTGCACGGGGTCGCGGCGTTGACGGTCTTCGGAGGCGTGGCGATGCTGGCCCGGCCCGACCGGCCGGGGGAGGAGCGCTACGACCGCGCCTGGTTGCGGGTGACCGCGCTTCTGGGACTCGGCGCCGCCGTGTCGGTGGCGCTGCGCATGTTCCTGGCGCAGGAGGCCGGCGCGGTGCTCGGCACGGTACCGGCGGTCTACCTGAACCGCGCCTTCGCTCTGTTCGGCGCACTGGGCTACATGGTTCTCCAACGCCGGCGCGGCCCGCTGGCCTGGCCGTACGGCGCGACGTGGCCGCTCGTGTTCTTGCAGGCGGTTCTGGAAACGGTGGCCCTGGGCCTGTTCCTGACCGGCTCCGCCGGCGGCGATCGGGTCGGCACGGCCATCGGGTTTTCGTGCTTCGCCGCCGTCACCGCGGTCGCCGCGCGGATCTGGCTGGGGGACCGGATCGGGCC
>JAPOQB010000150.1 GCA_026710965.1 Deltaproteobacteria bacterium
ATGGAAACCCGCGAGGTCTGGGACCAGGTCTTCGGCTACTTCCCGAGCTGCGGCAAGGAGCTGGGCAACGAGCTGGTGGGGGCGGAACCGCGCAGCTAGTGTGGTGTCTGGTTAATTCGCATCATAATCTGCGGGTCTTTTTCGCCGTCGGCTGCGTTGCTCTTCCTCGCGTGGTGCCCGCCACTGCTCGTCATCGCGCCTTGCCGACGACAAAGAATCCTCCGCATATTATGACGCGAATTAATCAGACACCCCACTAGTGTTGCGTTTCCAAAATAAGTTGACTTATCATGTTGCCAGGGGGTCACCGGAATAAGTCCATTGAAAGGGACGAGCGTCGGAGTTGTAAGAGTCGATGAAGGTCAAGAGGCGGTGGACGAGTTCTTGACGGGATTTGAAGATGCCGCGTCGGACGACCTTTCGAGTGAGAATGCCGAAGAAGATTTCGATCTGATTGAGCCAACTGGCATGGGTGGGGGTAAAGACCATGTGCAAGCGGGGGTGTTTTTCCACCCAGGCCCGGGTTTTCTTGCTGCGGTGCGAAGAGCCGTTGTCGACGATCAGGTAAAGGTCTTGGTGGGGGTAATCCCTAAGAAGGCGACGCAGGAAGCGGATAAAGGTGTCGCTGTCATTGTGTTCAATGGGCTGGCCGCGGACCTTGCCGCTGTGCACTTCGAGGGCGGCGAGCAGCGACGCGGTGCCGTTGCGTTTGTATTCGTGGCTGAGTCTTTCCACCTGATGGGGTTTCAAGGGCAAACGGGGTTGCGTACGGTCCAGAGCTTGGATAGAGGTTTTTTCGTCCACCGACAGTACCACCCCATTCTCCGGCGGGTTGAGGTACAATCCGACAACACTCAGCATCTTCGGTTCAAACTCGGGGTCGTCGGAATGCTTCCAATAACGAACCCGGTGGGGCTGAATCGATTCGGCGGCCAAGACATCCTGCACCAAAGCAGCGCTCACCTCCAGATGCTTGGCCAAGCTGCGCACGCTCCAATGACTTCCCACCGACTCCGGCGGGGTGCGGCATGCCGTTGCCGCGATGCGGTGGCGAATCACCGCATCATGCTGGCGCTTGCGCCCCCGTCCTCCTTGATCTGCCAAACCCTCCAGACCCGACCTCGCAAAGCGCCCCCGCCATTTGACTACCACCGGCTTCGAGACCCCCAGACTCGCTTGAATCTGGTCATTCCGTTGCCCTTCCGCTGCCATCAGCACAATCCGTGCTCGCAAGACGTCCCGTTGTGCCGTGGTCGACGCCCGTACCATACCCTCCAAAGCCTTGCGCTCTTCGGAGGCCAACGTAATACTCGGTGCTGTTCGTGCCATGCCCAACATGCTACGTTGCCTTATCTTATAAGTCAACCTATTTTAGAAACGCAACACTAGCGGGTTGTCAAACGTCGCTAGGGGTAGGATTATAGGTGACGACGCCCCAGCCGTGATTGCCGCGAAGGCGGGAATCCGGGAGGGTGGAAGGATGTCGCTGCAGACAGGCGCCGCGAGCAAATGGAGGAATAGCGGTGAAGACCGAAGACGAGTTGCTCAAGCGAATCACCGCGCGGCCGGACGTGTTCGGCGGAAAGCCCATCATTCGTGACATGCGGGTCTCCGTGGAGCTAATCCTGAGCCTGTTGGCTCAAGGTGTATCCCACGGTGAGATTCTGGAAGATTACCCCGGCTTGGAGCCGGAGGACATTCGTGCCTGCAATGCCTATGCACACGCCGTCATCGCTGGAGACACACTGGCCGCGGTATCGGTAAGAGGCCGGTGAAGTTCCTGGTGGATCGGTGCGCCGGACGCCGGCTCGCCGATTGGCTGCGCGGCAGGGGTCACGACGTGATTGAGGCCCGAAAACTCGGTCCGGATCCGGGTGACCGGGCGCTGCTGGAGAAGGCCGAAGCCGAGGGTCGGATTCTCATCACCATCGACACCGACTTCGGAAAGCTCGTTCATCTGCATAACATCCCTCACGCGGGGCTTGTTCGACTTCCGGATGTTCCGGCCGAGCAGCGCATCGACCTCACTGCCGAGTTGATCGAACATCATGGCGGTGCTTTGGAAGCTCAGGCGGTGGTCACGGTACGGGATGGGAAGCTCCGTATCTCGCGTGTTGTATCTCGGAAGTAGCCAACGGATCCATGAGGCGCATGGTGGATTACGCATCCACTTCAAAGCGCAAAATTGCATGTCGCCTCGGTAATCGCTATCCTGATCCAATGTTCGGCAGCAATATCGTCAAGAAGGTTTTCGGCACGAAGAACGACCGGGAGATCAAGCGCTACACGCCCCTGGTGGAACAGATCAACGGGCTGGAGCCAGAGTTCGAGAAGCTGACGGACGCGGCGCTTCGGGAGAAGACCGACGAGTTCCGGCAGCGGCTCGGGGACGGGGAGACCCTGGACGATCTCTTGCCGGAGGCGTTCGCGGCCACCCGGGAGGCGTCCCGGCGGACCATCGGCCTGCGCCACTTCGACGCCCAGCTCATCGGCGGCATGGTGCTGCACCAGGGCAAGATCGCCGAGATGAAGACCGGCGAGGGCAAGACCCTGGTGGCGACGCTGGCGTTCTACCTGAACGCGCTCACCGGCAAGGGCGTCCACCTGATCACGGTCAACGACTACCTTGCTCGGCGGGACGTCCAGTGGATGGGGCCCATCTACCACGCCCTGGGGCTGTCCGTGGCCTCCATCGTGCACGACGTCAGCTACCGGTTCGACCCCACCTACATCACCAAGGACTACCGCTACCTCAACCTGCGGCCGACCTCGCGCCAGGACGCCTACCGGGCGGACATCACCTACGGCACCAACAACGAGTTCGGTTTCGACTACCTGCGGGACAACATGAAGTTCGCGCTGGAAGAATACGTCCAGCGGGAGCTCAACTTCGCGGTGGTGGACGAGGTGGACAACATCCTCATCGACGAGGCGCGTACCCCGCTCATCATTTCCGGGCCGGCGGAGGAGTCCACCGACAAGTACTACACGCTCAACCGCATCATCCCCAAGCTCCAGCGCGGCGCGGTGACCCAGGGCGATCCCTCCCAGGAAGACCGGGAGGCCATCCTGGCCCAGGGCGACTACACCATCGACGAGAAGGCCAAGACCGTCTCCCTCACCGAGAGCGGCGTGTCGAAGGTCGAGCGGCTTCTGGGGGTGCACAACCTCTACGACCCGCGGCACATCGACATGCTGCACCACGTCAACCAGGCCCTCAAGGCCCACAGCATCTTCAAGCGCGACGTCGACTACGTGATCAAGGACGGTGAGGTGATCATCGTCGACGAGTTCACCGGCCGGCTCATGCCCGGGCGGCGCTGGTCCGACGGGCTGCACCAGGCGGTGGAGGCCAAGGAAGGGGTGCACATCCGGGAGGAGAACCAGACCCTCGCCACCATCACGATCCAGAATTACTTCCGCATGTACGACAAGCTCGCGGGCATGACCGGCACCGCCGACACCGAGGCCCCCGAGTTCAAGAAGATCTACGACCTCGACGTGGTGGTGGTGCCCACCCACCGCCCCATGGTCCGGCTGGACCATGCAGACGTGGTGTACCGCACCCAGCGGGAAAAGCACGAGGCCGTGGTGGAGGAGATCGCCGAGTCCCACGCCAAGGGACAGCCGGTGCTGGTGGGGACGGTGTCGGTGGAGAAGTCGGAGCTGCTTTCCTCCATGCTCAAGAAGCGGAAGATCCGGCACAACGTGCTCAACGCCGTCAACCACGAGGCGGAGGCGTCCATCATCGCCCAGGCGGGACGTTTCGCCGCCGTCACCATCGCCACCAACATGGCCGGCCGGGGCACGGACATCCTGCTGGGAGGCAACCCGGAGTTCCTGGCCCGCTCCGACATGGAGAACGAGTGGATCACCCGGGCCGCCAAGCTGCCGCTCCAGGGAGCGCAGCGCTACGAGGACGCGCTGCGGGAGCTCAAGGAGAAGTACGACGAGGAGATGCGGCAGGCCGTCGAGCGCTACAAGGCCGCGACGGAAACGCATGAGCAGCAGCGGAGCGAGGCGTTGCGCAGCTTCACCGAGATCCAGGGCCGGCTCATGGGACTGTCGCCTTTGCGGGACCTCCGGCAGGAGTACGAGCGCGTGTCCTCGTCCGAGCTCATCGACGCGCTGCACAGCTACCGCACCATCCCGGAGGCCTACCTCGAGGTGAAGGGCGAGCTCGACGAGGCGGTGCTGGCCCACGACGAGGACGACGCCGGCGCCCGGCGCGAGTTCCGCGAGGCGTGCGAGGCGTTCGGCGCGTTCGTCGAGCGCTGGCAGAGCGCCGACGGCCAGCGTCAGGGTCTCCTGGAGGCCATCGACGACAGCCGGCGGATGTACGAGCAGAAGCTGGAAGAGTACGAGTTCGTGCTCACCCGTTCGGTGGTGGCCAAGGGCGACGACGTCACGCTGGTGAAGGAGTTCGAGGCCAACCGGGTTGCCTTCGAGGAGGCCGAGGCCCAATGCGAGGCGTTGCGGATTCCTTATGAGAAGGAGACCCAGAAGACTCACGAGGCCTACGAGTCCAAGCGCCAGGAATACGTGCAGGCGGTGGAGGATGTGCGCGAGGAGCTGGAGAAGGCGCCCGAGGCCTACAGCCACCGCTACGACGAGATCCTCGCAGGGTACCAGACCGGCTCCGCGGACGAGCGGGAGAAGGTGGTGGCGGCCGGCGGACTCCACATTCTCGGCACCGAGCGGCATGAGAGCCGGCGCATCGACAACCAATTGCGCGGCCGTGCCGGGCGCCAGGGCGACCCCGGCGCGTCCCGGTTCTTCCTGTCGCTGGAAGACGACCTCATGCGGATCTTCGGCGCCGACCGCATGCAGGGGATCATGAACCGTCTGGGGATGGAGGAGGGGGTCCCCATCGAGCACGGGCTGGTGAGCCGGGCCATCGAGAATGCCCAGAAGAAGGTGGAGGCCCACAACTTCGATATCCGCAAACACTTGCTGGAATACGACGACGTCATGAACAAGCAGCGCGAGCTGGTGTACGGCCGGCGCCGGGACGCGCTGGCGGGCGAGAAGAGCAAGAACGACGTGCTGGAGATGGCTACCCAGCTCGCGGAAGACACCGTGGACCGCTTCGCGGACAAGCAGGCGATGCCGTCTGAGTGGGATCTCGCGGGCTTGGCCGAGAGTCTCCGGGGCCGCTTCAACCTGCGGCTGGAGTTCACCCCCGAGGAGACCGAGACCTTCAACGCCGAGGACATCGAGGAGAAGGTCGTCACCCTGGTGAAGGACAGCTACGAGTCCAAGGAAGAGCGGCTGGGCGAGGAGCTTCTGCGGCAGCTCGAGAAGATCATCATGCTGCAGACCATCGACGTGCTGTGGAAGGACCACCTGCTCAACATGGACCACCTCAAGGAGGGCATCGGCCTGCGCGGCTACGGCCAGAAGAACCCGCTTCACGAATACCAGCGGGAGGGCTTTGAGCTGTTCCAGGAGATGTCCGACAAGGTGCAGGAGGACGTGGTCACCAAGCTCTTCACGGTAGAGGTGGATCAGGAGCAGAGCGCCGCCGAGCTGGAAGAGCTGGAAGCCCGCCAGGCGCCGCGGCAGATGATGCTGAGCCGCGGCGACGGCGAGGGACCGGAACCGGTGGTCACGGTGCGGCGGGACGGCGACAAGGTCGGCCGCAACGCGCCTTGTCCGTGTGGCAGCGGCAAGAAGTACAAACGGTGCCACGGCAAGTGAAACCGCCGTCGGGAGTGCCCGGGTTCCGCTTCGCCGGCCTGGCGTGCGGCATCAAGGAGAGCGGCCGGAAGGATCTGGCGCTGATCGTGTCCGAGCGCCCGGCCACGGCCGCCGCGATCTTCACCCGGAACCGCATCAAGAGCCCCACCGTGGTGTCGGGCAGGACCCGCGTGGCTCGGGGGCGCTTGCAGGCGGTGGTGGCCAACAGCGGCAACGCCAACGCCTGCACCGGCCCCGGAGGGCTACGGGATTCCGAGGCCATGTGCGTCGAGACCGCCCGGCATCTGGGCATGGACGCCCGGCACGTGCTGCCTTCCTCCACCGGCATCATCGGCGTGCCGCTCCCCATGGAGACGATCGCCCGCGGTATCGCGGCCGCGGTCGCGGCGCTAGCGCCGGACGCCCTTCAAGACGCGGCCGAAGCGATCATGACGACGGACAACGGGCCCAAGACCGCGGCGGCCTCGTGCCGCATCGGCGGCCGTACCGTGCATGTCGCCGGCATCGCCAAGGGCGCCGGCATGATCGCCCCCAACATGGCCACGATGCTGTGCTACGTCCTCACGGACGCGGACGTGGCTCCGGCCGCGCTCCGGCCCATGCTGCGCCGGGCCGCGGACGAAACGTTCCACGCCATCACCGTGGACGGCGACACCAGCACCAACGACACCGTGCTGTGCTTGGCCAACGGCGTCGCCGGCAACCCGCGGATCACCCGCGGGGGCGAGGGCGAAGACGTTCTGGAGCGGGCTCTGACGCGGGTGATGAAGGAGCTGGCGCTCAAGGTGGTGGCCGACGGCGAGGGCACCAAGAAGCTCGTGGAGGTGCAGGTGGACGGCGCCCGCACCGTGGCCGAGGCCCGGAGGGTCGCCTTCACAGTGGCCAACTCCAAGCTCGTGAAGACCGCCTTCTTCGGCGAGGACCCCAACGTCGGGCGGTTGATGATGGCGGTGGGCAACGCCGGCGTGCCGGTGGTGGAGGAAACCATCGACATCACCCTGGGCGGGGTCAGGGTGGTGCGCCGGGGGGTGGCCGTGGGCACCCGCGAGGCGGCCGCCACCAAGGTCATGCAGCGCCCGTCCTTTGTAGTGCGCATCAGCCTGGGCATGGGCGAAGCCCGCACGTCCGTGTGGACCTCGGATCTCGGCCACGAGTACATTCGCATCAACTCCGACTACCGCACGTGAGAGACTTCGGCGCCCTTCGACTTCGCTTCGCTACGCTCAGGGCGAACGGTTAAGTCAAGGAATTCTGATGAAGTTTCCGTTCGCCCTAAGCCCTTCGACAAGCTCAGGACAGGCTTCGCGAAGCGAAGTCGAAGGGCGCCACACGGAGTATTTCAACAACCACGCTAGTCAGCCCTGAAGCTTCCGCCTCAGAATCTCGTTGACCATCCGCGGGTTGGCCTTACCCCGGGTGGCCTTCATCACCTGGCCCACCAGGAACCCGAAGACCTTGTCCTTGCCGGCGCGGAACTCCGCCACCTGCGCCTCGCACGCCGACAGCACCTCGTCCACCGCGGCGTCCAGCGCGCCCGTGTCGGAGACCTGCTCCAGGCCTTTCTCCTTTACGATGGCGTCCGGTCCCTTGCCGGTTTCCAGCATGTCGGTGAAGACGGTCTTGGCCAGCTTGCCGCTGATGGTCCCCTCGTCCACCAATTGCACCATGCGGGCCAGGTCGGCGGCGGCCACGGGCCAATGCTCGATGCGTAGCGCGGCGTCGAGCTTGCGTTCCTTGAGCACCCGGAAGAGGTCGCCCATGAGCCAGTTGGCGATGGCCTTGGGATTGGCATGGACCGCGACCGCGGCCTCGAAATAGTCGGCCACGTCGCGCCGCTGGGTGAGAATGCCGGCGTCGTAGGCGGGCAGCCCGTGTTCTTCCACAAAACGGTTCTGGCGCTCCTGGGCCAGTTCCGGCAGGGTGGCGCGAATCTCTCCGATCCAGTCGTCGCCGATCTCCAGCGGCAGCAGGTCCGGGTCGGGGAAATAGCGGTAGTCGTGGGCGGACTCCTTGGAGCGCATGGAGCGGGTGACTTCCGCGTCCGGGTCCCACAGGCGCGTCTCCTGCGCCACCGTACCCCCTTCGGACAGCAGCCGCCCCTGGCGCCGGATCTCGTGCTCCAGCGCCTTTTCCACCGCCTTGAAGGAGTTGAGGTTCTTGATCTCCACCTTGACGCCCAGCTCGTCATCCCCTTCCGGCCGTAGCGATACGTTGGCATCGCAGCGAAAGCTTCCTTCCTCCATGTTGCCGTCGCACACCTCGAGGTACTCCAGTATCGAGCGCAGGGTCCGGAGATAGTCGCCGGCCTCGTCCGGGCTGCGCATGTCGGGCTCGCTCACGATCTCCATGAGCGGGACGCCCGCGCGGTTCAGGTCCACCAGGCTGTGGTCGCCGCGCACGTCGTGGATGTTCTTGCCGGCGTCCTCCTCCATGTGGATGCGGGTGAGCCGGACCCGCTTCGAGGCGCCGTCCACGGTCACGTCCACGTGCCCCCCGGTGCACAACGGCAGCTCGTACTGGCTGATCTGATAGCCCTTGGGCAGGTCCGGATAGAAGTAGTTCTTGCGCGCCCAGCGGCTCTGCCGGGCGATGGCGCAGTGGGTGGCCAGCCCGGTGCGGATGGTGTGCTCCACCACCCTGCCGGTCAGCACCAGGAGCACGCCGGGAAAGCCCATGCACACCGGGCAGGTGTTGCGGTTGGGACCCTCGCCGAAGCGCGTGGAGCAGCCGCAGAAGATCTTGGACTCGGTCAGGATCTGCGCGTGCACCTCCAGGCCGATGACCGTTTCGTAACCCATGGTTTCGCTGGGGTAACAGAAAGGCGGTAGGGCCGCAATCATGCCTCCGGCGGTAGGCCCCCGCGACAGTCTTGACGCCCTTCGCGGTTTGTTGTTACGGATTTGCAATCATCATCATCATGCGGCTTGAGGGGCGCGGCCCCGGCAAGGAGGAACCATGGCCAATCTCGGGGGCAAATACGCCATCGTCGGCGTGGGCGAAACGCTGGTGGGCAAGCGTCCCGACGCCACCACTCACTCGCTGCATCTGGAGGCGATCAAGGAGTGTCTCAACGACGCCGGCGTCGGCGGCGGCGAGGTGGACGGTTTTCTCACCAACCAGCCGCTGAACGATGCCCACAGGAGCTATGCGGTACGGCTGGCGCACATGGCCGGCATCACCCCGGTCTACGCCACCGACCTGGCCCTGGGGGGCGCCACGCCCATCGCCATGGTGCAGCACGCGGTCATGGCCATCGACGCCGGCATGTGCAGCTCGGTCGTGTGTGTCCATGCGCGCAAGCGCTCCACCGGCGAATCCACCCCCGGTTACCCCATCCGCCGCGGCGACGAGCACTGGGAGCGGCCCTGGGGGCACTTCGCCGCCGCCGCCGGCCACGCGCTGGCGGCGCAGCGCCACATGTACGAGTTCGGCACCCGCAGCGAGGACCTGGCGGAGATCGCCGTCACCACCCGCCGGCACGCTTCGTTGAACGGCAACGCCACCATGAAGAAACCCATCACGGTGGAGGACCACCAGCAGTCCCGCATGATCGTCGAGCCGCTGCACCTGCTGGACTGTTCGCTGGAGTCCGACGGCGGCGGCGCCGTGCTGGTCACCAGCCTGGAGCGCGCCAAGGACTTCCCCAAGCCGCCGGTGGTAATCCTCGGCATGGGACAGCACCACCCGCATTTCAGCCTGCTGGACGCTCCCTCCCTCACCACGCTGGGGGGACGCAGGTCCTCGCGCATGGCCTATGACATGGCGGGGCTGGAGCCCAGGGACATGGACTTCGCCGAGCTCTACGACTGCTTCACCATCACCGCCATGATCACGCTGGAAGACTACGGCTTCTGCGAGAAGGGCGAGGGCAAGGACTTCGTCAAGGACGGCCGCATCGGCATCGGCGGCGAGATCCCCCTCAACACCCACGGCGGCCTCCTGTCCCAGGC
>JAPOQB010000567.1 GCA_026710965.1 Deltaproteobacteria bacterium
ACCGGGACTTGTCGATGGGGCAGAATTGCCCCCGACGCGTATCGCGCATTCTGCAATGGCTTTGTTCGAAATGGCGTCCTAATGGCGTCCTCCGACTGCGCTTCGCGAAGCCTGTCCTGAGCCTTGTCGAAGGGCTCAGGATGAACGGAGCAAGGGTCCCAACACCGTTCGTCCTGAGCGTAGCGAAGCGAAGTCGAAGGACGCCATTGGTCAGGGATTCCCTAAACGTGTATCACGTATTTTACGCTCGTTGCACAGGGAGGACGATCATGGCTGATGACCCGAGAAGCGGCTTCACAGAGGTGCAGGGCATCCGCATGCACTACCGGGAGTGGGGCGACCCCTCCGCGCCGGACCTGCTGTTGGTTCACGGCTGGACCAACTACAGCCTCGGCTGGGCGGGAGTCGCGGAGCATTTCGCCGGGCGCTACCACGTGGTGGCGCCGGACCTGCGGGGCCACGGCGAATCGGACAAGCCCGTGACCGGCTACCGCCTGCGCGACTTCGCCGAAGACGTCCACCAGTTCATCGCCAAACTCGGGCTCAAGCGGCCGGCTTACGCCGGCCACTCCTGGGGCGGGAACATCGGCACCATCCTGGCGTCGGACCATCCCGAGGACATCTCCCGGGCCTTTCTGGAGGACCCGGTCTACTGGCGCATGCAGCACGCCTTCGTCACCGCCCTGCCCGGCGCCCTGGCACGCCTGAATCGGCCCGAGGAGGAGATCCGGGCCGAGGCCAAGGAGCAGGGGCTCTCGCCGGAGCAGCAGGACTGGGAGGTCTACCGCAACCGCCACTTCTCGCCCCACGCCCTGACCCGGCTCCTCACCGACAACCGCGACTGGGCGCTGGCGTCGGAGGAGCGCCTGCGGCGCATCCAGGTGCCCACGCTGATCCTGGTAGGCGACGCCACGGTGTCGCCGCAGCCGGGCGCCATCCTCGCCCAGGAGCTCGGCCATCTCCGCACCATCGCCTCGCCGGAGGTCCAGTTCGAGTTCTGGGAAGGCGTCGGCCACATGATGCGCGGCACCCGGCCGGAGGCCTACAACGAGCGGCTGGACCAGTGGCTGGCCAAACCGTGACGCAGAGCACCAGCGTCCTTCGACTTCGCTCCGCTACGCTCAGGACGAACGGTTTGAGTACAAGTAGCCGTTCGTCCTGAGCGTAGCGAGGTCTGCCGAGCGGAGTCGAAGGGCGCAAACTCGGCAACCGCAAACCGTGTGAATCTACCTGACGGCGTTCCCTTGCCTGACACGACTCCACCCACAACCCGCATCTGGTCGCACCCGACCCTGCTCATCGCCGGGCTGAGCGGCTTGCTGGCGTCCCTCGACACGTCGGTGAACATCGCGTTCCCGGCCATTACCGAGGCGTTCGGCATCAACCTGCTGTCCATCCAGTGGGTGGTGGTGAGCTACGTGCTGACGCACGCCAGCCTGCTGCTGGGCTGCGGCCGGCTGGCGGACCTGTTCGGCCACTGGCACACCCTCACCATCGGCCTGCTGATCAGCGCCGTCGCATTCGTCGTCTGCGGCGCCGCCCAAACCTTCGCCTGGCTGCTCATGGGGCGAATCCTTCAGGGGGTGGGCGTCGCGCTGGTGTTCGGCTCCGCCCCGGCGCTGGTGACGCTTGCCGTCAGTGGCGACGAGCGTGGACGGGCGCTGGGATTCTACCAGATGAACCTGGCCACGGGGTACGCCATGGGCCCGCTGCTGGGCGGCGTGCTGGTGGACGCTTTCGGCTGGCGCGGCGTCTACCTGTACCGGGCGCTTCCCGCCCTGCTCATTGCCTGGTTCACGTCCGGCCGTGCCCGATCCGGCGGGCGACCGGCCTCCCGCGAGCGGTTCGATCTTCTGGGCGCCGCAACCCTGACCCTGGCGGCCAGCGCCCTGCTCCTGGCCATGACCCGGAGCCGCGACCTCGGCTGGACCGATCCGGAGGTGCTCGCGCTCGCGCTGACCGGGGCGGTCAGCCTGGTGGTCTTCCTCGTCACCGAGAAGCGGGTGGCCGCGCCCGTCATCAACCTCGACCTGTTCCGCTGGCCCGCCTTCACCCTCGCCAACCTCCTCACCCTGGCGGCCAACGCCACCCGGTTCCCCATCGGCCTGCTGGTCCCCTACTATGCCGTGGACATCCTGGGCTACCGGGGGGTTGTGGTCGGCCTCCTCATCTTCGCGCCCGCGGTGATGACCATCTTTGCCGCTGCCTTCGCCGGCCGGTTGTCCGACCGCATCGGCACCGCTTGGCTGAGCTCCGCGGGGCTGGCCGTCCAGGCCGTGGGCCTGTGGCTGGCCAGCGGCCTCGACGCAAGCTCCGACTACCCCACCGCCGCCCTGTCCCTGGCCCTGGTGGGCCTGGGCCTCGGCACCTTCCAGGTGCCCAACATGAGCTTCGTCATGGGCGCCATCCCCCGCGAGCACCAGGGCGTCGCCGGCAGCGTCAACCAGATGATGCGCACCGGCGGCATCGTCTTCGGCGTCACCGGCGCCAGCCTGATGTTCGAACGCTGGCGCGTCGCCCACGCGGACCTGGGGGAAGTAGGCGCCTTCGTGACCGCCTTCCAGCTCGTGTTCGTGACCGCCGCGGTGCTGTGCGGCCTGGCCGCGGCGGCGTCGTTGTTGCGAGGCAGGAGCGGAAAGCGGCAGGACCGCAACCGGCAGGACAAGATGGATGCGGAATCGCCGGGTGCGTAGGCGTCTCCGGCAAAATCTGATAGCGTTTCGCGGTCCGGGAAGTCACCCGGAAAAACATTCCAATGGAGGGCACAGTCCAATGAGCATCGAACACATCAGACCGCAGGTTTGGAACAGCCGCGCCGTTGTGCACGGCGATCTGGTATACCTGTCCGGCTTGGTAGCCGACGACAAGTCCTTGTCGACGAAAGGCCAGACGGAACAGGTACTGGCCAAGATCGACGATGTCCTCGCCGCCGCCGGCACCAACAAGTCCCGCATCCTCACGTCCACCGTCTATCTCGCCGACATCGACGCCAAGGACGAGATGAACGAGGCCTGGATGGCCTGGATCGACAAGGACAATCTCCCGGCCCGGGCCGCCATCGGCGTGGCGCTCACGCCGGGCACGCAGGTGGAGATCATGGTCTGCGCGGCGAAGTAGCGTTTACCCCGATCCCGGCCCCGGAACAGCCCCGGGGCCAGGGTCAAGGGATGGGGACTCAGCGAACAACTTGGTCGTTCGCCGCCGACCGCTCCAGGCGCTCCGCCAACCAGAGCTTGATGATCGATTGGCGGGTGACTCCGAGCCTGCTGGCTTCCCGGTCCAGGGATTCGACCATCCATACCGGAAAATCCACGTTGACCCGTCGTTGTTTCCGAGCCGGACGACGTGCGGCAGGCAAATCGAGAGCGGCGGTTATGTCCTTGCCGGCGTCGAAGTCGGCGTCAAATTTCTTCGCTCTCATATATGGCTACCTCCTCCGGTCGGGATCGGCGCACCGAAATGATGCGGACATTGTCCCCTCTGGAAGTGACGACAGCGGACCAGTGCCTGGTGGCGACGCGGCCGACAACAAGAACCCGCTTCTCGTCCGTGGTCCTCGCGGGTATTTCGACACGACCAGGGTCTTCCCAAAGTGCCTGCGCCGCGACGAAATCGATCCCGTGCTTCTCAAGGTTTCGTATGCTCTTCCGCTGATCGAATTCGGACACTGGCACGGTATAGGAAATATACCTTTATGGATCAGCCTTCAAGCCTAGTTTACGTAGCAAGGTAAGCGGTGCTTCGTCCGGCGCGATGCACTCGGGAGAATCGTTCACGGGAGAGTTGACGGCCCGCGAGACGCAGTACCCGTCCATCATTTCGGCGGGGTAGGGTTTGAGCAGTGGTGACAGTGCCGCCGAGTCCGTGATGGCGGGATCGAGCCACTTGGCCTCATCCTCCGGGCGCAGGATGACGGGCATCCTGTTGTGCACCGGCTCAAGGAGGCTGTTGGGGCTCGTGGTGACGATGGTGAAGGAATAGAGCGGCGTGCCGTCGGGCCGGAGCCA
>JAPOQB010000148.1 GCA_026710965.1 Deltaproteobacteria bacterium
CCCTGGACCCCGTTGGCCAGGGCCGCCATCTGGCATGGAACCCTGAGCGCCGTCCCGATGACGCGGGACTCGCTTCGGCCGCCCAAAGCGGCCACATGCGCGCGGATCCTGCGGCTCGCCTGCTCCGGTACTCCGCCCAGCGTGGTGGCGAGGCCGTCCAGCAGATGCTCCTTGGCGGTCTCCCGGATCTGGCGGGGAAGGCCGCGGCTTCGCACCCGCTGGAGAAACCCGCTGATGCGTTTCGACAGGGGTTCAGCGAAGGCAGTCCCGTTGCGGCGTTCTCGCTCCATGTTCGTTGCAACTCACGATTGGGCTGGAACACTTGCCACGCGGATCAATCAACCACCCATACAGTCGCCTTGCAATTCACCGTATGACGTACTACGTTTCTGCCATGATCCGGTCTTGGCGGAACGCTCCGACCCGCAGGGTCTGGGACGGCGGCCAACCCAGGGCTTTCCGTAGCCTGGATACCGACATGGCCATTGATTTACTGCTGGCACTGAACGCCGCGGAATCACTCAGGGACCTCAGCCCGCTCAAGAGCGTCGGTTTGCACAAGCTCAGGGGCGAGCGCAAGTTGCAATGGGCCATGACCGTAAACGGACCTTGGCGGATCTGCTTCGAGTTCCGAAAGGGCGATGCCTTCAACGTCGAAATCGTGGACTATCACAAAGGATGATGCGATGCCCCCTGTTGTCCATCCCGGCAGACTGCTGAAACGTGAGCTTGAGGCCCGCGCCCTCAGCGCCAACCGGCTGGCCCTGGCCCTCGGGGTACCCTCCGGTCGTGTCACCGACATCTTGAACGGCCGGCGGTCGATTACCGCCGAAACCGCGGTGCGGCTCGGCCGGTATTTCGGCAATCGTCCCGGTTTCTGGCTCGCCCTTCAGAGCCAGTATGACATCGCACTGGTCGAGCGCGACCGCGGCGCGGAAATTGCCAACCAGGTGCACCCTTCCGGAGCATAATTCCCGTCGGTAGCTGCATGCTTCTCTTGTCGCACGGCGCAACGCGATTTGATAGCATGTTGCTTCGACTTGCGAAGCAATCCGGCGTACCGCGCGAAAGGAGATGCCGATGGCCGATCGAGTGACCCTCGAAGTCTTCTCCGACTTCGTCTGACCGTGGTGCTATCTCAGTACCGGGCGTATTGAGAAACTGCGGCAGAACTATGATCTCAATGTGGTGTTCACCCAATTCCCGTTACATCCCGAGACCCCGCCGGAGGGCAAGCCGCGGAACATGAGCGGACCGAGCCGGGTCGATAACATGCTGGCCCAGGAGGGCCTGCCGTTCACCGAGCGCAAGTTCAGCTACAACAGCCGACTGGCCCAGGAGCTGGCGAAATGGGCGGAGCGCGAAGGCCGGGGCGACGCCTTCAACGACGCGGTGTTCCGCGCGTATTTCGTCGAAGCGGCGAATATTGGAGAGCCGGAAGTCCTGCTGCCACTGGTGGAAGAGGCCGGGTTGCCGGTGGAGGAGGCGCGCCGGGTGATTGCC
>JAPOQB010000520.1 GCA_026710965.1 Deltaproteobacteria bacterium
AGCTTCCGCTTGGTGTCCTCGCCGATGTCCGTTCGTTGCAGGAACACGCTCACCGAGTCCACCAGCCGGTCCCCGTGCGGAATGTCGGAGCCGTAGAGCCAGCAGTCCTCGCCGAACTCCTCGATGGCGAACGGCAACAGCCGTTCATCCACCTCGAAGCCGAAGTAGATCTGGCCGCGGCGGATGTACTCCTCGGGCTTGTACCTGCCCAGATAACCCCGGTTGAAGCTTTCTCCGGCCCGGGCGCCGCCGAGGCCGCTGTATTCCGACACCCGCTCCACCACCGCGGGCACCCAGGAACAGCCCGCCTCCAGGAAGGCGATGCGGAGGTCGGGGTAGCGGTCGGCGATTCCCTTGGAGATCACCCGCTGAAACGCGAACTGGACGGTCAGCCAGAATGCCATGCTGGTCTTGTCATGGTGCGTGTCACAGACCTCTCCGAGGGCACGGAAGCTGTGGCCGGTATGCACCGCCACCGGCAGCCCGGCCGCGGCGGCCGCTTCCCAGACCGGCTCCATGGAGTCATCGTCCACCCGGTGGTGGCCGGTCATGCCCAGCATCATCACGCCCACCGAGCCCATCTCCTTCGTGCGCTGAACCTCCCTGGCGGATGCCTGGGGATCGATGGGGTCGATAATCGTGACCCACTTCAACCGGTCCGGGGCCTGGCCGGCCATGTCCGCTATCCAGTTGTTGTAGGCCCGCATCATGGCCACGGACAGCTCCCGGTCGAAGGTGATGGGATAGGACAGGAACATGGTCGGATAGATGACCTGGACCTGGGTGTCCTCCCGGTCCAGTTGGTCGAGGCGGGCCGCCACCGTACGCAGCTCGGCGCTCTCCACCGGGTCCGCTGCGTTGATGCCCGGCGTGACATCCGCCGGCCGCCCATCCTTGCTCAGTGGAAAACCCGCTTGCTGGTATGGACCGCTCCGCACCGGAAACGCCCGAGTGTCGATCAGCCAGCGCAGCGCCCGGTCAGGGCCGATCTCGATCACCTCGGGTCGGCGGGACCGCAAGTTCGTATCCCAGTACTTGTCGGAGAACGTAACCTCCGACTCCGAGACGTGTCCGTCCGCATCCCACGCCTTGATCATGGTCTTCCCTTCCCTCGTGTCCTCATGTGCGAAAGAGACATCATATACCACCCGACGGCACCCAAAAAACATTTGGTGCTTGACTATCGGCGTTATGTGCCAATAGGTATAAAAAACTGGAAGCAAGGAGGGACTGCAATGCCGGACGGAACGGAAGATCGCATGACCAAGCTCGAAACGGCATTTGAAACCATACTGCCTCATCTGGCCACAAAGGCGGACTTGGCGAATTTTGAGACCGTCCTGCCCCACCTAGCCACAAAGGCGGACTTGGCGAAGCTGGAGACGGATCTCGTCAAGGCCATAAGCAAACTTGAGTCCAAAATGATGTGGGGAGCGCTGGGGTTGTTGGTCGGGATGGCAACGATCATCGTCAAGCTGTTCACTTGACCGGACGGGATTCGCCATGCACAAAGGGGACACCATATACCGTGGTGTCCCCTTCGTTTTTCGGCCAAAGTCGGCCCGCCGGAGCTGTCCCGCAAGCGGGACTCCGTCCCGTCCACGGCAAGGAGACGATCTTGAGCATTCCATCCATCGACCCATCGGCCGTCCAGGCCCTGCTGGCCTCGGATACGCTTCACGCGTGCATCGACGTGCGCGAGCGCGGCGAGTTCGCGCGCGCGCAGATCGCCGGCACGAGCCCCGTCAACCGCGGCGCGCTGGAAATCCGGCTGCCGGTGATGGTGCCGGACCGGCGCGTTCCCGTGGTGCTCTGCTGCGACGACGGACAGCGGAGCGAACTGGCGGCGGAGACGCTGGGCCGCATGGGCTACACCGACGTTCGCATCCTTGCCGGCGGCGTCGACGGGTGGCAGCGCCAGGGTTTGCCGGTACGCTCGGGGTGGGGCGTACACGGGAAGGAATACGGCGAACGCGTCGCCCACGGCGGCAACGTAACCCACCTGAGCGCGGTGGAGTTGGCCGCCCGACGCAAGGGCGGCGAGGACGTGGTGGTGGTGGACGTGCGCTCGCGGGAGGAGTACCTGCGCGGCCACGTGCCGGAGACGTACCACATTCCGGGAGGCAATCTCCTGGTGGATGCGCCGCGGCTGCCGTTGGCGGAGGACACGACGCTGGTGGTGAGCTGCGCGGGCCGGACCCGCGGCATCCTCGGAGCCCAACTGCTGCACGACAACGGTTTCACCAACGTCTACGCCCTGGAGAACGGCGTCATGGGCTGGTTTCTGGCCGGCGGCGACATCGCCACCGGACCCGGGAAGGAAGTGCCCCGGCCCGCCTCGCCCGGCCGGGGCGCCCGAATTCGCGCGGCCACCGATGCGCTGGCCTCGCGCGAGCGCATCCGGCGCCGCGGGCGTGACGACTTCCGCGCCGCCCGCGAGTCCGGCGAGACCGTTTACCTGCTGGACGTGCGCCTCCCCGAGGAGTACGAGACCGGCCACATACCCGGTTCCGTTTCGCTGCCGCTGGGGCAGATGGCGCTGGCCCATGAGAATTTTCTCGCGGTGCGCGCGGCCCCCGTATTCGTGGTCTCCGACGACGACCCGCGGCCGGTATGGGCCGCCTCCCTGCTCGGGAATCTCGGCTTCCGCGACGTGGCCATCCTCGACGGCGGCGTGCGTGGATGGGCCGACGCCGGCCACGCGCTGGAACAAGGCGTGCCGGAGCCCGCGGTCTTCGGCATGGAGGAGGCGCGGGCCCAGGCGACCCTCATCGACGCGACGGCGCTCCGCGCCCACATCGAGTCATCCTCGACGGCATTGGACGTGCGCAGCATCGGGGAGTACGGCTTCGCCCACATTCCCGGCACCCGTTGGCTTCCCCGCGGCCGCCTGGAACTGGACATCGGAGGGGCGGCCCCGGACAAGACCCTGCCCCTGGCCCTGGTATGCGACAACGGCGTCCGCTCCACGCTGGCGGCCGGCACCCTGCGGCAACTGGGCTACCGCGACGTCCGGGTGCTGGCGGGCGGGACCCGTTCTTGGGAGGACGGCGGAGGGGTGCTGGAGGACGGGCTCGAGGGCACCGGGGTCTCCACCGAGGACGCGCAGGCCGACTTCGGCCACAGCGTCTGGGCCGGCGCCCTGGGCAAGACCCGCGAGGACATGGAACGCTACCTGTCCTGGGAGATCGACCTGGTGAAGGAGGAGGAAGCGGCGTCCTGAGACGCCGGCGCGGCCGTCAGGGTCCCGGCACCCGCCCGGGCAGACTGTGGAAGAGCACGCCGCCCAGGAAGCCCACCAGAGGCGGCAGCAGGAGACTGGCCAGGAACCGTGCCACGGTTATTTCCACGCCCAGTATGGGAATCTCCCAAATGATGACCCGGTGGAAGCCGATGAGGGACCAGGACGTCAGATAGGCAATGATGGGTGCGGCGCCGGCGCCGGAAGCCATCAGTGAAGCGACGATGGGAAAGTGCATCATGGGTCCGCCCGGGGTGACCGCCCCGGCCACGGTGCCGATCATGAGCCCGCGCACGCCGGAGCCCTCCCCGATCCACTCGGAGATCAGGTCCGTCGGGAGGATGACCTGGATCAGACCCGCCACGGCAAACGCGAAGATCATCTTGGGCAGGGTGGCCATCAGGAGTTCGCCGCCGCTCGACAGGCCTGCCATCGCACGCGGCACACCATAGGAATAGACTACGTACACGCCCACGGCGATGGCGGCCACGAACATGAACCAAAAGCCCCCGTCCATACCGAGTCTCCCTGCTATACTACGTCTTCTCTTCCGCATACGGTGCCCAACGGATGGCGTGATTTTGTCGGTAGTCATTGGAACAGCTCAGCATGCGTGCCGACACGAGTGAAATACACCGAGCCGCTGGGGCCGTCTGTGTCGTCGATGCGATATATCAGCAGGAAGTCGCCACCAACATGGCATTCCCGGTGGTTCGCCCATTCACCCTTCAGCGGGTGATCCTTCCGTTCCGGACCGAGCGGGGCATCGTTTGCGATGAGAAGCAGAATAATCGCCTTCAGCCGCTTCATGTCGAATCGGCCGGAACGCGAAAGCCGTCTCCAGTCCTTGAGGAACTCTCTGGAGTAGTCAACCCGGCGCGGCGGGTTGCTTCGTTTACTGGCCGCTGTCTTCTTCAAGTTCCGCAAACATCTCGTCCGCGCTCGCGAATCGTCTCTTGCGCGTCCTCACCAACTCGTCGACCTCGGCCATCGCTCTTCGCGTTCGCGCGTTCGGAACCTTGAGTTCGAGAGGGAATGCCTGATCGACCGCGATGCGGTGGAAGAGCAGGCGCACGGCGTCGGAAACCGTCATCCCCATCGCCGCCAGCGTCTCGGTCGCCTTCTGCTTCAGATCGGTGTCCATCCGGACGTGGAGCATGGAACTCTGACTGCTCATTGAAGCCTCCTGTATCTCATTTGAGATATGCCAAGTTCACGCGATCCGGTCAACCGCACGCGATCATGTCGCCGTCCCGTCGCCAGCCATTTCCGTGTACAGATAGTTGCTGAACTTGACACAAACGGAACCCCGATTGTAGTTCTTTAGGCTCGGGCACAACCCAGGAACACCGAGGAAGGCATGCTGACCAGGGAAGACAACGAGATTCTGACACAGGTGGGGCCGGGCACTCCCATGGGCGAGCTGATGCGGCGTTATTGGGTGCCGGTGGTGCTTTCCAGCGAGTTGGAAACGGGAGGCCGGACCAAGCGGGTCCGGGTGCTGGGCGAGAGCATGGTGGCCTTCCGGACGGCCCAGGGAGAAGTCGGCCTGCTGGGCGAGTACTGCTCCCACCGGCGTGTGTCGCTGTATTACGGCCGCGTGGAGA
>JAPOQB010000200.1 GCA_026710965.1 Deltaproteobacteria bacterium
CTTTCTCCAGGTGCCGGGGGCCAAGGACGTGGGCGTGGAGTTCTTCACCATGTCCAAGAGCTACAACATGCCGGGCTGGCGGGTGGGCTTCGCGGTGGGCAACGCCACCATGATCCACGCGTTGGCGCGGATCAAGAGCTACCTGGACTACGGCATCTTCCAGCCGGTCCAGATCGCCGCCATACACGCGCTCAACGACCAGGACGACGACGTGAAGGACATCTCCGAGACCTACCGGAGCCGGCGGGACGCGCTGGTGGAGGGGCTGGCCCGGATTAACTGGAAGATCCGGAAGCCCCGGGCCACCATGTTCGTCTGGGCCGAGATCCCCGCTCCATACCGCTCCATGGGCTCCGTGGAGTTCTCCAAGTTCCTGCTCAACGAGGCCAAGGTGGCGGTGTCTCCGGGTATCGGCTTCGGCCAATACGGCGACCAACACGTGCGCTTCGCCCTGATCGAGAACGAGCACCGCACCCGGCAGGCCGTGCGCACCATCCGCAAGGTCATGGGCGTCCTGCCCGAATAGGATCACGTCATGGCATCCCGGGTCCGCATCGGCATCCTCGGCGCCGGCACCGTCGGCGGCGCGGTTCACGACCTGATCGTCGACGGGCACCTGGCCCGCTTCGGCGTCGAGGCCGAGGTCGTCAAGGTGTTCACGCGGAGCCCCGAGAGCAAGCCCCGGTACCGGGTTTCGCCGGAGCTGTTCACCACCGACGCCGCCGCGGTGACCGGCCATCCCGACGTCGACATCGTGGTGGAGGTGCTGGGCGCGGGCGGTCCCGAGGACCTGAGCGCCCAGAAAGAATGGGTCGTCGATGCGCTGCGTAACAGCAAATCCGTGGTTACCGCCAACAAAGCCCTGTTGGTGGCCCATGGCGAGGAGATCTGGGCCGCCGCGAGGGAATGCGGCCGGGAGGTGCGCTTCGAGGCCTGCGTCGGCGGCGGCATCCCCATCATCGGACCGTTGACCCAGAGCCTCAGCGCCGAGCGGCCGGCGGCCGTCTACGGACTGCTCAACGGCACCTCCAACTACATCCTGACCGAGATGTCCCAACGGGGCAGGTCCTATGAGGACGCGCTGGCGTCGGCCCAGGCCCTCGGCTATGCCGAGGCCGATCCGGACGCCGACGTCAGCGGCCGCGACGCCGAGGCCAAACTGCTGCTGCTTTCGTCCATTACCTTCGGCATGCGGCTGCAACCCGGAGTCATCCACCGCAAGGGCATCGAGCGCCTCCATGCCATCGACTTCCTCTACGCGGAGCGCAAGGGGCGCAGCACCATCAAGTCGGTGGCCCTGGCGCGGAACGCCGGCGGCGCGCTGGAGGCCATGGTGACGCCCATGATGGTGCCGGAACGCCATCCCATCGCGGGCATCGACGGCGTCACCAACGCGCTGTTCTTCAAGGGGCAGGTGAGCGACGGGGGAGCGCCCGACGCGAACGACTGGGACTACGTGTTCGCCGGCCCGGGCGCCGGCGGCGGGGCCACGGCGGTGGCCGTCCTGGGCGACGTACACGCGTTGGTGGCCAGCTCCGGGGATACGCCTTTTCTCCCGGTGGAAAGCATCGTCCCCGGGGTGGATGCGGTGCGTTCGGAGGATGATCTGAGGGCCTCCTTCTACGTCCGTTTCGTGGTGCGGGACCAGAGCGGCATCGTCGGTGAGCTTTGCCAGATTTTCGGCGACAAGCAGATCAACGTGTCGGAGATCTGGCAACTGGAGCATGGCGCGGAGGAGCTGGAATCGCTCGTGGGAACGGGGAAGGGCGGAGCCGCGCCCGAAGAACTCCTCCCGTTCGTCATCACCCTGGAAGAAACCAGCGTGGGCCAGTTGCGCCAGGCCCTGGAGCGCATCGTGCAAAAGGACTTCGTGCTGGCCGAACCCTTGTGGCTGCCCATATGGAAGGCTTGACCGGACGTCCCATGCTCGAAGGCGGGGGTGAACGGGGCCTCTTGCCGAAGGCCCATGGTTGACCGCGCCGACCGGGTCGTGCTGGTCGCCGTGCGGGACAGCCGCCGCTTCGGTCTTCAGGTGCTGTCGAGATCAACGGCGGCGGGCGCGGGCGGTGGTGATTTGTCCCTTCCCGGGGACCGTGTCGACAGCGGCGACCACGCGGTGCTGACCTTGGAGCGATGCCACGACCTGACCGGGGCCAGGGCGCGCCGGCTGCTGGGACACGAGATGAGTCCGGCGTACGCCATGGGCTGTTGGGTTGCCGCCGCCAGGGTGCTGCTCGCCGCCACCGGTCTTCTTTTTGCCGTCAAGGGTGAACACCGGACTCCCGTGCTACGGAGGGTACCGCCCCGCGAACGTCAAGCCCCGAGCGCGAACGGACCGGAGTTCGCCGGTTTTCTGGTCCGGGAGCAACTGCGTTGCGATCTGGGCCGGCTGTTCTTCTTCACACAGTGGGTTGACCCGGGTTCCGGTTGCGCCACAAGGTTCTTTCTTGTCAACGTCCCCGCCGGCCTTCGTAGCGCGGGCGCGGTCTGGTACGCTCCGGACGAGGCGTTGCTCCGGTGGCGCGACGGTGGTCTTTCTCTGGATTTCCAGACTTTCGCGTGTCTGCGGATCCTGACGGATTTCTCCTCCTGTGATAGTCTTCTGTCTGAATACCAGGCTCCTGAGCCACCGCACGCTACGCTCGATCCGTAGTCCGGTCCGATGCAAAGGCACGTGACCCAACCCGCAGCGAGGAACTCGATATGGCGACGGAATTGACCATCGCGCTTGAGCGATATGACCGGCACGTCCCGTTTTTCATGGGAATGGTTTCGCCCCCGGAAGGTATCGACCTGAAGGTGTTGGAGGTCGGCATGGCGCCGCCGCGGCGCGACGGCATCGA
>JAPOQB010000188.1 GCA_026710965.1 Deltaproteobacteria bacterium
GGAGTCGGAGACGGGCTTGCCGTCGACGTAGCGGTTGGACTGGTTCGGTCCGGTGATCTTCACCCGCCCGTGGAACTTCTTCGGCATGTACCGGTCGTACATATCCGACGGCTCCATGATGTGCCGATCCGAATCGATCACGCGAAATCCGTCCTTCATGGCTCTGCTCCTTCCTCGGACAGGCGGCGCACCGCCTCGTTACTTGTCATGACTCATTGAGAATACCTCGGCGAAGGCCCGCCAAGGAAATCCACTATAGATCAAAGCCGGTACCCTATCAAATGCCGAAAGCTCTGGAATTCACGCGTCGGAAGGTGCAGCGAGCCCTATCCTCCGGCACCTGCTTGACCGCACCGGAAGCCAAAGCTAACATCCCACGACACCGATTAAGGAGGACCTCATGGGAGTGGAACCCGGCGCTGAACTGTACGATTTCAACGAGCCTTCGCCCACCGGCAAGGCCGGTTTCGGCAAGTGGATGAACCCCAAATCACCCTACGACCGCTTCATGGAAGATCAGGGAGTCCCCATTCACAGGGACATCGGGGTGCACAAGGTCCAGGACTTGCCCATGGCGCCGTGGAAGCGCCTGGGCGGACGCGGCACCGGCATCCAGCTTCTGGGCACCGAGCACCTCTGGGGCATGTACGTGGTGGAAGTCCCCGGCGCGGGCGCGCTCAACGCCGAACGCCATCTCTACGAAGAGACCTACTACGTGGTGGAGGGACGCGGCACCACCGAGGTGTGGCACGAGAGCGAGAGCAGGAAGCAGACCTTCGAGTGGGGTCCGGGCTCGCTCTTCGGCATCCCGCTGAACGCCTGGCACCGGGTGGTCAACGCCACCTCGTCGCCGGCCATGCTGCTGGCCGCCACCACCGCCCCCAACATCCTGAACCTCGTCCGCGACGCCGAGTTCGTGATGAACTGCCCCTACGAGTTCAGCCGGCGCTTTTCCGGCGAGGACGACTACTTCAAGCCGGTGGAAGAGATCCACGCCGACCCGGTGCGCGGCCTGGCCATGCGTCTCACCAACGTCATTCCGGACATCGTCACTTGCGAACTGCCGCGGGACAATCGCCGGTCCTTCAGCTACCGCCGGGTGGAGCCGCACATGGCCGGGGCCAACTTCTACATGAAGATCGCCGAATACGAGACCGGCCAGTACTCCAAGGCCCACAAGCACAGCTCCGGCGCCATCCTGGTCTGCATCAAGGGCAAGGGTTTCAGCTACACGTGGCCGGACACGTTGGGCATGAGGCCGTGGCAGGAAGGCCGCGGCGAGGACGTCAAGCAGCAGACCTACGAGCCGGTGGGCATGATCAGCGCCGCGCCCATGCGCGGCGACTGGTTCCACCAGCACTTCGGCACCGACCCCGAAGGCCTGCGCCTGCTGATCTTCGACGGCCCCTACGGACCGGGCTTCCGGCGCGGCGGCGCCCCCGGCGCCCAAGCCAGGGACGTGGGCGCGGTGGACACCCGCGACGGCGGCAACGCCATCGCCTACATGGACGAGGACCCGCAGATCCGGAAAACGTACGAGGAGGAACTGGCCGCCAACGGCATGGAGAGCCACATGCCGGACTGGGCCTACGAGACCCGCACGCCGCCGGACGGAGCGCTGGAGCCGGCGGCGGGGTTCTGAGCGGCGGGGACCGTCCGCCGGGACGGCATCATTCGAAACGGCGCCCTTCGACTTCGCTCGGCTCCGCCTCGCTACGCTCAGGACGAACGGTTTAAACAAGCCGTGGTGAGGATTCACCCCGTTCGTCCTGAGCGTAGCTGAGCGTTAGCCGAGCGAAGTCGAAGGGCGCCAGCTTCCTCCTCACCCCTCCCACAATTCACGGAACCGCACCGCCGCCACCTGCTCGTAGGGGACCGGCCCCGGCAGGTGGCCGACGGACTGGGCGAACGCGTTCAGCTTCGCCACCGCCTCCTCGGAGATGGCGGGCTCGTAGAACGGCACGTCCCGCTCCACGATGCCGGTGATGAGCTCGGCGGCGTTCTTCGGGAAAAGCCTCTCTCCCACCAGCGCGGCCCTGGAGGGATCCGCGCGTAGCGCCTTCTGCGCCTTGACGATGGCCCGCACGGCGGCCGCGGCCTGTTCCGGCTCCCGTTCGATGAAGGCGTCGGTGGTCCCCACCCCCGCGAAGGTGCAGTAGCGGACTTCCGCGGGGTCGTCGCCCCGCCGCACGTCCACGTGGACCTTGCCCACCCCGAGCGAAACCGCGGTGGCGCTGCCCATGGCGTTGGACCAGAAGCCGTCGATCTGCCCCGACTCCAGCCCGCGCGCGGCATAGACGCCAAATGAAACGTCCCGGGCCTCGGAGCCCGGCAGATGCACGATGCTCACGTCCCGTTCGGGATCCAGGCCCCCGGCGGCCAGCAGCGTCTTGAACACCAGGTCCGGCCCTTCCGCCGCGGTCAGGCGCAAGCCCTTGAGCCCGCCGATGTCTCCCCTCTCCACCGCAAGGTCCGCCCGCACCGTCAGCAGCCACGGCGTCCCCTGGGACAAAGCCACCAGCAGCTTCGCCCCATTCCAGCCGGGAAACTCACGCAGCAGGTCGTGCACCGACCCCGCGATCATGGCGTCCGCGCTCCCCTCCCGGAGCGCCCGGGTGGAACCGATCTGCGACACCAACTCGATCTCCACCTCCGCGCCCTCTTCCCGGTAGAACCCCAGCTCCTGGGCAGCCAGGGCCGGGAAACAAGTGTTGCTGACAAGGTCTACGGCGGCAATGCGCATATTGGTGTTCCTCTCTGTCCAGACCGGTACTCCGCAAGACTCCACCCGTGTCGATATCCGCGCTCGGCGAAAGCGAGCCGGCATCAGCGGACCGCCGTCGCGAAACGATCACCAACTACACCCTCGAACCTCGTGCCACAAACACGTGCGCCGCCCTTGATCCCTGACCCTTGCGCGCATAGGCTTCCCCCGTACCCCGAGCCGGACACCGGCGACTGCAATTCTCTTGGAGGAGGAAGCTTGATGACGGACCAGGACCTGAGCGGGCTCACGTTGGCGGATGCGGCGGCACGGATCAAGGGGAAAGAGCTGTCCCCGGTGGAGCTGACCGAGCTCATGCTGGCGCGCATCGACCGGCTCAACCCGGAGCTGGTGGCCTACGTGACGGTGGCGCGGGAGGAAGCGCTGGCGGACGCCCGGGCGGCGGAGGGGGAGCTCCGGGATGGACGTTATCGCGGGCCGCTGCACGGGATTCCCCTGTCCATCAAGGACAACATCGCGACGCGCGGAATCCGCACCACCGCGGGCTCGAAGGTGCTGGAGGACTGCGTTCCCGACTTCGACGCCACCGTGGTGGCGCGGCTGCGGGAGGCGGGGGCGGTGATCCTGGGCAAGACCAACATGCACGAGTGGGCCAACGGCGGCACCACCATCAACCCGTTCTACGGCACCACCCGCAACCCCTGGGACACCGAGCGGATCGCGGGAGGCTCCAGCGGCGGGTCGGCCGCGGGGGTGATCGCGGGGCTGGGCCTGGGCTCTTTGGGTACCGACAATGGCGGCTCGGTGCGGAACCCGGCCTCCCTGTGCGGCATCGTCGGGTTGAAGCCCACCTACGGGCGCGTCAGCCGCTTCGGGCACGTGCCCGGCGACGGCGGCTTCAGCACCAACCACGTGGGGGTGTTCAGCAAGACGGTGCGGGACTGCGCCCTGATCCTGGCGGCCATCGCGGGCCATGACCCGAAGGACCCCAACAGCGCGGACGAGCCGGTGCCGGACTATGAGGACGGCCTGGAGACAGGCATCGGCGGTCTTCGGGTAGGGATCGTGCAGGACTACTTCGACCGCTACATGACCAGGGCGGTACGGGACGCCTTCGTGGAGGCCCAGGGCCAGCTCGAGTCCCTCGGGGCGACACTGGTGGAGGTGGAGGTGCCGCACCTGGACTCGACCCGGGTCGCCTGGCCGTGCATCACGCGGCCGGAGAACGTGGTGGAGAACCTGCCCTACCTCACGGCCAGGCCGCGGGACTACAGTCCACGGCTGCTGCGCCAGAACATCGGCGCGATGCTGATTCCCGCCGACGCCTACGTAACGGCCCAGCGCATCCGGCGCCTGCTGTGCCGGGAGTTCGACGAAGTGTTCAAACAGGTGGACATCATCGCGGCGCCCACGGCGGCGGTACCCGCGCCCACCATCGAGGAATCCGAGCGGGCGGTCATGGAAGTGGACGGAGAAGAGATCAAGCTGGAAGGCACGGGCGTGAACTTCCGTTCGCTCTTCACCACGCCCTTCAACCTTACCGGGCTGCCGGCCCTGAGCGTCAACTGCGGGTTCTCGGCCGGCGGCTTGCCCATCGGGCTGCAACTCGTAGGCGCGCGTTTCCGGGAGGTACAGGTGCTTCAGGCCGCCCACGCCTACGAGCAGGCCGCCGGGTGGTACCGGCGCAAGCCGCCGGTGGGAGGGTGATCGGCTCCCACGTTCGTTGAGGAATCGGCCGTCAGCGGTGTTTGGCCGCCCGCCGGGTCAAGCGACCGAACGCATTGTCGTCGCCACCGTTTCCGTCCCCAGCACCCGATCGAGGAAGTTCGTTGCCAGAGGCCAGGTGAGTCTGGTCAGCGCCGGGTCGTAGGCGTCGCCGTCGGCCAGGGCAAAGCCGTGGCCGGCGGGCGGAAAGAAATGCCACTCCACGTCGGGGGTACCCTCCAGGAAACAGGCCCGCAGCTTCTCCTGCACCGGCACCGGCGCGACCCGGTCCTGGCCCCCGAACAGGATCAGGGACGGACAGTGAATCTCCCGGGCGGCCTCGTTGGGATGGCGCGGCCTGAGCTCGCTGGGACCCTCCTCCCGCACCGAGGGGTAGTAGCCCAGGAACGCGGCGGCCTGGGGCGTCGCGGCGACGAAATGGATGCCGATGCGCCCGCCCATGCACAGGCCCATGACCGCCACTCGCTTCTCGTCCACGTCGTCACGCCCGCGGAGGTATTGCCAGCCCCGGCCGATGACCTCCACAAAGCGCCCGTCCGTGGTCTTCTTCTGAACCTCGTGAAAATCGGCGAAGCCCAGCATGTCGTAGAGGGCCGGCACCATGGCGGTGTATCCGGCCTCGGCGAACTCGCAGGCCATGTGCTTGATGTGGCCCGTGACCCCATAGTGGTGATGGACGATGAGCAGCGCCGGTCCCGGCGTCGACCTCTCCGGCGACGCGATGAAGCCCGGGACTCCATCCTGCTCCTGTGTCAGCGTTTGCGTGATGATCTTCGGCATTATGCCCTCCTGTTCAGGAAACCCTCATTGGCTCTGCTATTGTGAAACATGGTGTCCTTCAATATGGCGCCCTTCGACTTCGCTTCGCGAAGCCTGTCCTGAGCTTTGTCGAAGGGCTCAGGACGAACGGGGAGTTGGTCCGACACTGTTGGTTCTGAACTTATCGAATGGAATCCCACTCCGTTCATCCTGAGCTTACCGAATAGGTCCCACTCCATTCATGCCGAGTTTGCCGAATGGAATCCCATTCCGTTTGTCCTGAACTTGCCGAATGGAACCCACTCCGTTCGTCCTGAACTTACCAAATGGAATCCCACTCCGTTCATCCTGAACTTACCAAATGGGTCCCACTCCGTTCGTCCTGAACTTACCAAATGGGTCCCATTCCGTTCATCCTGAACTTGCCGAATGGAATCCCACTCCGTTCGTCCTGAGCGTAGCGAAGCGAAGTCGAAGGGCGCCATTTCAAAGGATCACCGTGCCGGGGCCGCTGCCATTGTGCCGCGCGCTTGCCGCAACCTCCGGGTCGCGTCCATATCCGCGGCGCCCGTCTCCGCGTCCACCGCCACACCGTACTGTAGCCGCGCGTTCTCCGGTGAAAGCAGATCGGCCGCTACGTCTTCCAGAACGGCCTCCACCGGGCGCTCGCAGGGGTCGCCGTATCCTCCGCCGCCGGCGGACTGTATCTCCGCCACGTCGCCGCCGCGTGGGTGGTGCATGGCGGCGCGGTGAAACTCCGTCTCTTCACCGGTTTCCGAACGCACCCTGACCGTTCCGATGGCGGCATCGCCGCCTCCGGCCAGCCCGAACGGCGCGGTCTCTTCCGTGCCGCTGCCGATCTGCACGGAGAGAGCGCTGCCGTCCTCATTGAAGCGCAGGGAGAAGAGCGCGCCGTAGCCGCCGCGCCACTTGCCGGCGCCGGCGCTGTCCGGGCGAAGCTCATAATTCAGGATCCGGTGCGGAAAGGTCAACTCGTAGAGCTCCGGGTCCGGCACCCGGGAGCCGCCCATGGACGACACGGGGCTGATGTGGTTCCAGCCGTCGAAGCCCTGGGTGGCGCCGCCGCCTCCCTTGGCGAAATGGAGGATGAAGGCCGCCGGCTTGCCGGTGCGCCGGTTCAAGGCGGTGCCGGCGCCGGCGTTGGTGCGCGCCCAGGCCGCCTGCACCCGTTCCGGCACGGCCTGGGACAACGCCATCCACACGGCCTCCACGATGGTGGCGCAGGTGGCCACGGTGCATTGGGTTGTGGGAGCGCCTTCCCGAGGATTCACCAGCGACCCTTCCGGCGCAAGCACCTCCACCGGGCGCATGCAGCCCTCGTTCACGCCCACGTCGGCGGCGATGGTGGAGAAAAGCCCGATGTAGCAGGACGAAACCGTGTTGGCGTAGGAGCTGTTGTAATAGACCGGGATCTGGGCGTCGGAGCCGGCGAAGTCGAAGCGCAGGGCCTCCCCTTCCACCTCTAGCCGCACCCGGATAGTCGGCCGCCCGCCGGGGCCGTCCTCGAGCACGTGATCGAGCTGACGGGAGGCGTGGTAGGCGCCGTCGGGAACGGCGGCGATGCGCTCCCGCATCTGCGTCTCACTCCGGTCCAGCACCTCCTCCATGGCGCTTTCGACGCTGTCGCAGCCGTAGCGCTCGAGCATCTGCTCCAGGGCCTTCTCGCCCACGTTGCAGGCGCCTACCTGACACTGGAGGTCGCCCTCCACCGAGTTCCGCAGGCGCACGTTCAACAGGATGATCTCCCACACGTCGCGGTTGTACGCGCCGCCCCGGTAGAGCTTCGCCGGCGGTATCCGCAGACCCTCTTCCCAGGCCGTAGCGGCGTGGGGGTTCCGCCCCGCCGCTCCACCACCGCCGATGTCGGCGTGGTGGCCTCGGCTGAGGACCCAGAAGCGCAGTTCCCCGCCGAAGAACACCGGCTTGACCACCGAGATGTCCGGCGCGTGGTTGTTGCCGCGGTAGGGATCGTTGAGGATCATCACGTCTCCGGGCTCCACGTCGTCGCCGAAATGGTCGCTGATGGCCTTCACCGCGAAGGGGCTGGCCCCCATCAGCACCGGGATGTAGGCGGTCTGGGCCACGAGCCTGAGATGGCGGTCGAACACCGCGGTTACGAAGTCCTTGTTCTCGGCGAAGATCGGCGAGCGGGAGCTTCTCAGCATGCCGGCGCCCATCTCGCGGGTCACACCTTCGAGACGGTTGGTGATGACGGTCATGAGAATGGGGTCCATGCTCCTATGTCCCCTGCCTCTTTTCAGTCCCGGGTTTCACGCGCGCCAGGCTCTCGGCCAGGCCGAGCTCCTTCAGGTACACGAGATAGTTGCCGTGGACGTCGCAAGTGAGCTGATACTCCGGCGGCACCACCACGGTGGTGGTCTCCTGTTCGACGATGGCGGGGCCGGCAACACCCTCTCCGGAAGCGAGCCGGTGACCGTCAAAGACCGGCACCTCGCGAAAGCCATCCTCGAAGAACGCTTTCCGGCGGCCCGTCAAGGCGCTGCCGCCGCCGCTCCGGGCGGGCGTGGGCTCGGAATCGGTGAGTCCGCGTCCCACCACTCGCAGGTTGACGATCTCGGCGGGCGCTTCCGGCATGCTGTAGCCGTTGAGCGACTCGTGGATCCGATGAAACTCGCCGGCCAGCTTGGCTACCGCGGCCTCGGTCAGCGCGGCATCCGGCACCGGCACCTCAACCTCGCTGAACTGCCCCACGTAGCGTACGTCCGCCGCGCAGCTTACCGCAATCCGATCATGCGGAACACCCTCGGCGAGGAGCACTTCCTGCGCCGCGCGCCGAAGCTCCTCGTAGTGCCGTTCCACCGTATCTCGTTCGAGCCGGTCCAGGGACATCACGCAACTCCGCACCAAGTCGTGGCGCAGGTCCGACAGGAGCTGTCCGGCGGCACACATGACCGACGCCTCCCGGGGCACCAGGATCAATCCGATGTCCAGCTCCCGGGCGATGGCGCAGGCGTGGATGGGACCCGCCCCGCCGGCGGCCACC
>JAPOQB010000143.1 GCA_026710965.1 Deltaproteobacteria bacterium
CGCGACCTATTCGGTGGCGACGCAGGGCGACAGCGTGGACGAGCCGAATGGCTCGGTGACGGTAACGGTGTCGGGGGGCTCCCGCTACAGTGTGGGGACCACCGGTTCCGCCAGCGTGACGGTCAACGACGACGATGAGCCTGCCAAGAACGCGTCCGATACCGTGCCGCGCTTCGGCGTGGCAGTGGTGTCGGCGGTGGCGCTGGAGTTAGGCCAGGCGGTGGCGCCGATGGTGCTGCCGGCGGCGACGGGCGGCAACGGAGATCTCACGTACCGCCTGACGTCCGTACCCGTGGGTCTGGCGGGTCTCGACTTCGATCCGGCGACGCGCCGGCTCTCGGGCACGCCCGGGACGAGGGGGAGTTGGGTCTTCACCTACCGAGTCGAGGATGCGGACGCCAACCGCGCGGACTCGGACGCGGCGGTGCTGAGGTTCGGGGTGACGGTCGCCGAGGCGCGCACGGTGGCGGTCAGGCGGAGGGTGCAGCAGACGATGGCGGCGGTGGGCCGGCGGACGCTGTCGAGCGCGCTCGAGAACATCGGGACCCGGTTGGTGGCCTCGCTCCCGGAGACGAGCCTGACGCTGGCCGGAGCGCATCGCTCTTTCGGGGCGTCCGGGACGGGGGGTTGGGAGGGGGTTGCGAGGAGTTGCGGCGCCGGGCTCCGGGCGTACAGCTTGGGCGCGACAACGGACGGCTGTTCCCTGAGGTGGATGCGCGGTGTTGAGGCGGACGAGGTGCTGCGGGCGAGCACGTTCTCGCTCACGCTGGGCGCGGTCGAGGGATCCAGGTCGCTGGCGCATTGGTCGATGTGGGGCCGTGGTGACATGGGGACGTTCGAGGGGCGGCCCGATCCGGATACGCGCTACAGCGGCGATACCCGGAGCGGCTGGTTCGGGGTGGACGCGCGTGTCGGGCAGTGGGTTGCCGGGCTGGCGCTCTCGCACGGCAGGAGCGAGGCGGACTATGCTTTGGAGGAGGCCGGGCGGGGGCGTCTGGAGACGACGCTGAACGCGTTCTACCCCTACGGGCGATGGACGTTTGACAACGGGCTGGAGCTGCGCGGAGTGCTCGGGGTCGGGACCGGTGAAGCGCGGCACTATCCGGAGAATGGGGAGCGGGAGACCGGCGATCTGTCGATGTGGATGGCGTCGCTCGGGCTTCGCCGCGACCTTCTCGCAGTCGGCGGGATCGACCTCGCGACGCGGGCGGATGCGAGCCTCACGCGGATGGAGACCGGGAAGGGCCCGAGGAACATCGGCAACCTTTCCGCCGATGCATGGCGGGCGCGGCTCGGCGTGGAGGCCTCGCGGCGGTTCGCGCTTGGCGAGGACAAGGCGCTGACGCCCTTCGTGGAGGCAGCTGGGCGGCGCGACGGCGGTGACGGGCTCACGGGGGCCGGGCTGGAGCTTGCTGGCGGGTTGCGCTACGGCGCGCCCGGGATCCGGGTCGAGGCGCGCGGGCGGTGGCTTGCGGCGCACGCACAGGAAGGGGCGCGCGAGCGCGGGGTAGGCGTCACCGCGCGCATAGGTCCAGGGGCGCACGGGCGCGGATTGTGGTTCATGCTGGCGCCGCGGTGGGGGGATGCGGCGAGGGGCGGCGCGGAGGCGTTGTGGCGCGATGAGATGCCGCAGCTTTCGGGGAGTGGGGGTGGTGATGCGGGGGCGCTCGATGCGCGCATGGGCTACGGTATTGCGACGGCTTCGGGCGGGGTCCTCACGCCCTTTGCCGAAGCTGGGCTTGCGGGCAGCGAGAGCCGGCGACTCAGGGTCGGAGCGCGGTTCGATGGGTTGCGGACGGAACTCGCTGTGGAAGTTTCGGGCGAGCGGCGCGAGGACGGCGCGGGCGGTCCCGAGCACGGCGTTCGTCTCGAACTCAGACGGCGGTTCTGATGGCCAGATCGAATGCCAGCATGTCGGAGAGGTGCTTCTTCATGAAGTCGCTGACACTCGCGGCCGTTGCGGCGGCGGCCTTGACCCCTAGGTGCGTTCGGCGACGGTTCAACGTCGGGCGGTACCGGAGCCCGTCCGGATCCGAACCCGAGGGCGACGGCTGGCCGGGAACGAGCCCCGGAATGCGTGAGTCTCCTGCCACGAGCGGTGCGCTCATGCGCGAGCTCGGGTCGATCATGCCGCCAGGGTCCTGGTTTTCTACTGGCGACGGCTCAGTGAGTTTCGCCCACGGAAAGGGCCGACAGCACCGCCCCATAGTGGGTCTACCATATCCACCTGTGGCCGACCGTTGAGGCCAGCATTCGCAGCTATCCCAGTCCATATGCGGAGCGGAGAAGATCGAGAGCCTCATCTCGGCTGAACAGCGCACCAAACGCGTGGGGGTCCAAGGATTCGTCGGCTTGAACCCGGTTGACGAAGCTTTGGAGATCCTGGCGGATGGGTTTCGGCAGCTCGAAAGAGGCGTCCTGGGGTAGAAGCTGCACCAGACGGAACACATCGTTGCGGTGCTTCCGGATGTCATCGCGGTGGACATTCCGGGCCGCCTCCGCACGCTCCGTCAGGTCCAGGAATGCGCGCGCCTTGAACGGAATGAGCAGCCCCTCGTCGATGATCGTGACACCGTCGACAACCTTCTTGGCTTTCTGGAGCGCTGAGTAGTAGGCGTCGTCCAAGAGGATCGCCGAAAGGCTGATTACATCGTCATCTACCGGTATCCGCGTCAGCACCGTGTCTTCGGGTAAGTCCAGACCTCCGGGCCGTCGCGAAAAAAGCTCGATCATGAAAGGAAAACTCCGGTCGGTCGGTAGGTGAAAGCGATAGAACTCCTTCGTTCCATCGCTTCTTTCGCGGGCCTGGTATCCGCCAGCGTCGAGGAACGCGCCGAAGGCGGTTCCGAACGCTGCGTCGACCACCTCGACGCAGAGCACCATGTCGATGTCCTTGGTCGCCCTGAAATCGAGGCCGGCCGCGTTGAACAGCAGATCGCAGGCAGCGCCGCCGATGATCGCGTATTGATCCTCGTGTGCTGCGAAATACTCGCGGAACTTCTCTATTCCAGCTACCACGCGATTCTCTCCAACAACCGGTCCGCGGCCATGGAGATACGCTCATCACGGTGGTTCCGGAACTGCGTGTGGAGCGACAGTGGGTCCACCGTGCGCGCGTCGGAAAGGTCGGCTGGGTCGTAGGCCCAAGTTTCGATGATGTGGGCGGCCTGTTCCGGATCGGTCTCTACGAGTCCGCGGGTCTGCGCGAGCGCTTTCCAATCGCTGGCCGCGACGGCGAAAGTATCTCGTGGCGGCGGGGACAAATCGGTCAGATCCGAAAGTGCACTCTCACCCGCGTGTTTCAGCGGTGCCGTGATGTGACCGTTCCGGACGAACTTTCTGGTGCGTACCGGGCTGTGCAGCAGATCGTGCGCGGCATCGAACAGCTCCCGCCCTTCGGTCTTGAAACGGATATGCCGTTCCTTGCCGTGCCGTTCAGCGTGCGCAAGGCCGGCATCGACCAGATAGTCGAACGCGCGGCCGATCGACATGGCCGAGTAGCGCAGTTGTGTGGCTATGAGAGAAGGGGATGACGCCGCTTGGTCGGGTCGCAGGAGGTGAAGGAACAATACAGCCTGAGCGGCCGGCGAGAGGGCATTGGGTCGCGGCTCCTTGTACGTGTGGAATTGTTCGCGCAAGTCCATGGCGAGGTCGGGGATATAGAGCTGCCTGCCCGGCACGACAAACGGGACGCCTCGTTTAATAAGGCGCGAGCGGTTGTATGCGCTCAGCGACGGAGCGACGAAGACGACGACTGCGTCAACGGCATGGCGGACCAAGGCAAGGTGCTTTGCAATGTTGGCTGGCGTGGCGGTGTTGTCCTTGGCGGCCAGGAACACGAGGCGTCTGCCTGCTATTTCGCCCTCGTGGAGGCTGTAAATCCGAGACAGAAAGGAGGGGATGCCCAGCGCCTGTTCAAGCGGGTCCGTCCGGGCGGGCTCCTGAAGCGTGTCCTCGAGATACCGCTCCAAATCCTTCGTGATCGACCTTTCAGTCGTGACGTGCCATCTCTCTAACATCGTAGTGCATGATAACAGTGGTGTAGTTAGTGTGCAAGAGTACCGTTATCAATATGCTGGACAACAAGTTACTGTCCACTGGTAATCGGGTAGCGGGGCCAGGTTCCGGGGAACCAGACGCCCCGTCAGGTTGTTTCCTCGTTGCGACATCGTTGATTGCGTGGATCGGCCCGACCTACTGGTTCAAATCAAGACTACAAGCAAATGTCGGTCGCGGTGTTTCCGCCTCCCTTTCCGGCCCATTACCCCCCGGTGAGCACGATGCGGTCGATCAGGTCTCTTATGGCGGTCGCCGCCGAGGCGCGGTCCTCCGGATGGTCCGCACCTTGGCAAGCCGCTCCACCTTGCGCCGGCCGACGAGCCGGGCCAGCACCACCACGGCCGTGTCGACCCGATGCCGGGTCGTGCGCACACCGGTCGTCTCCTACACTGACCATGGGTCGATAGTCTTCAATCCCGCCGCCTCGAACGGCGCGGTGTCCCGAGTCGCCACCATCATACCGTTGGCCGCTGCCGTCGCTGCGATGTAACCGTCAGACACCGGGATCGTCCGCCCCTCGGACCGCGCCTTCGCCATCAGGTCCGCATAGGCCTGCGAAGCCGGCAGATCGAATGCCAATACCCGTCTGGCGAACATGGGCAGCACCTGCCCCTCCAGATCCTCGTGCAGCCGGTTCCGGCGGCGGCCGGTCGGCAGCGATCGCACCCCGAGGCGCAGTTCGGCGACCGCAACCCTGCAAGCTCCCCGGAAGCGCCCCGCAGCAAGGCGGGCGGCGCCACCATGGCCGACCTAACACAGCCGTCGAAAGCATTGACGTTTTCGGGGGCTTTGTTTTATTTGGAGCTGGCCTTGAACGCCAATGTCAACGCGATCAACACATCCAAGGGACCGCGCGATGAGCATAATCCTGGGAATCGTGATGCTGGCCGGGTCCGCGATGGCCGCGGAGATTCCGGCGGGTCCGGTGGTTCTGACGGTTGCCGGCAACATCGCCCGGGTCAACCGGCCCGCCTACGACGCGGACCGCGACATGTTCTTCAGGCATCACAAGCGTACGTTCGCCAACGCGTTCGTCTTCGACCGCACCATGCTGGAGAGCCTGGGCGTCAAGACGATCCACGTGAAGTGGGCCGGCCCGGAGGTGATATCGGGCCCCCGCCTGGTGGATGTTCTGGCTGCCGCCGGGTGCCGGGAGAAGACGGTGGATACGTTGGCGCTCGACGGGTTCCGTTTCAAGGCGGATACGGAAGCACGGGAGTGGATCGTGGCAACGAGGGCCGACGGCCGGCCCCTGGGCATCGGGGACCGCGGCCCGCTCTGGCTGGTCACGGAAAAGGATGTCGGCCTGGGACCCTGGGCCTTGTTCTTCATCGAGTGCGGATAGGAGGACCGCCGCCGGTTGACGACCACGCCTCCCGTCATCTACCTTCATGCCATGAAAGTACACGAACGCGTCCTCACCCCCGAAAGAGACGGCATCTACGGCTATCTGGCCGCTCCTGAACGCGACCAGCCGGGTCCGGCGCTGCTCATGACGCATCAGAACACCGGGCTGACCGATTACCAGAAGATCGAGGCCCTGAAGTTCGCCCAACTCGGATACACCGTGGTGGTGCCGGACCTCTACTCGATGCTCGGTTATCCCGACGTCACACATATCCATACCGGCCGTCAGATTCAGGCGCGCACAAAGGACGGAGAGTTCGTCCGGGTCATCCGGCAGGGTTGGGACTACCTCACTTCGCGGGACGATGTGGACAGCACCCGCGTGGCGGTTTCCGGATACTGCATGGGGGGACGCATCGCCATCCACTTCGTCGCCGCCACTCCCGAGGTCCGGGCCTTCGTCGGCTACTACCCGACGGTTCGGGACGAACCCACCACCGAGATCCGGCCGGTCCACCCGTGCGACGCGGCCCTCAACATCAAGTGCCCGTCCATCATCCTCTACGGCGTCGACGACCGCATATCCACCGTGCCCATCCAGCAACGGGTGTGGGAGAGCTTCCTCGCCAACGGGCAGCCGCTGGAGTGGCATTTCTTTCCCTTCGGAGGCCACGGTTTCGTCGACCCCGGCACCGAGGGGTACCATCCCCACGCCGCCAAACTTTCATGGCCGCTGGTGGTGGACTTCATGGCCCGGGAACTCGACCACGAGGCCGACGGCCTGACGTTCTCGGAGAACTGATCCTCCAACCCCTGTACCTGAACAGGTATGAGACACCTCCGGACCGGAC
>JAPOQB010000142.1 GCA_026710965.1 Deltaproteobacteria bacterium
CTCCAGGCCGCTGGCCTGAATGATGGGTCCCACGGCGAAGAGCGCCATCCCGCCCAGGGACACCACCGGCAGCAGCAACCAGCCGGACGGGAACAACGGGATCGAGCCGATCAGCAGTCCACCCGTTAGCAACGAGACGAAAATCGTGCTCTTCCGCCCCCACCGGTCCGACATGTGCCCCACGATGGGGGCGAAGACCGTCCCCACCAGCGCCAGGCACGCCAGATAGAGGCCGATGGCTGCCGTCCCCATCTTCATCTCCACCGAAAGGTAGAGGGGCAGAAAGGTCGGAATCAGATTCTCGCCGATGGACCGCAGGCCGGCCACGACGGTCACCCCGATCAATGGAAGATTGGTGAGGACGTCGCTGCGTAGCGCGCGGCCGTAGGAGCCGCTCTGTGCCTCCCGCGGCGCGTGTCCCAGCCGCGGCAGCAAGAGCCAGAGAAAGAGCGCGGTGGCGATGCCGGGCAGGAACTGGAAAGCGAAGACCGTGCGCCAGGTCACCCAGGCGAGCACCACTCCGACAATGGCGGGCCCGGCGGCGGCGGCGAGATTGCCGCCCATGGCATGGATTCCAAGGGCGAACCCCATGCGGTCCGGGAACCGGTCGCCGATGACGGCGCGCGCCGGCGCATGCCACAGGAAGCCTCCCAACAGAGCTTGGGTGCAAAGGAGCGCTCCGAATATCAGGAACGTGGTGGAGAATCCCTGAAGCGAGAAGAACAGGGAGGGCCACACCAGGGACAACAGCAGGATGCCCTTGCGATCCTTCAGAAAGTCCGTTGCCAGGCCGCCGACGGTGATACTGATAATGTGCGAGACGCGTTGGATCGAGCGAAGCGCCCCGAGCTGGGTGTAGGTGATGCCGAAGTCTCGGGTGATCAGCGGCAGAGCCACCGTCAGAATGCCCTGGAACCAGTGAGTGACGCCGTGGCCCGCCGCCAGCAGCGTCAGGATGCGGCCTCGCGGCGATTCCGGTGTGGTGGCGGCCGGCGTGGAAGCCGAAGGGTCGGATGAGGCGCTCACCGCGGATGTCCCGGGCAGGACGCTAGTGTTTCCGGCGGTGGCGGAGAAGGGAGGGAGTCGAACCCTCCGAGAACCTTACGGCCCTCAGACTGGTTTTGAAGACCAGCGGCACCACCGGGCACCTTCCTTCTCCGGAGCAGCATGGATTCGTTTCGACAAATGGGGGATCGGCGTCGCCACCACACTAGACAATCCTTGATGATTTGGCAAAGCGGACACCGGGCTCAGGTCCCCGCCTCGCGGTCCACAAGCTCGGGCGTGGTGAAAGCCTGCACGTCCGGCAGCTCCTCCTCGAACGCCTGGACCTCCACCAGCGCCGTCTGGGAGATCGGGCCCTGCGCGAGGCGTGAGGTCCCCTTGTCCAGGGTCAGTACGTTGGGATTGCCGTGCCGTTCCAGGCCGCCCGGCGCCGTTGGGTCGAACCAGGCTCCGGTGGCGAGCACAACAACGTTGGGCGAGACGCTCTCGGTAACGCGGGCGCCGGCGAGACAGGTTCCGCGATCATTGTACAAGCGCACGACGGTGCCGTCCTCGATCCCCCTGGCGGCGGCGGTGGCGGGGTGGATCAGGAGCGGCTCGCGCCCCTGCACCTTGTTGGCCACGCTCACGGTTCCCGGGTCGTGTTGGCTGTGGAGTCTCGTGGTGGGCTGATTGGAGATGAGGTGGAGCGGGAAGCGGCCGGCCTCCTCTCCGCCCAGCCACTCCGCCGGCTCGATCCAGGCCGGATGCCCGGGGCAGTCGTCGTAGCCGAAGCCCGCGATGGTCTCCGAAAAGATCTCGATGCGCCCGGACGGCGTGGGCAAGGGGTGGGCGACGGGATCCTCCCGGAATTGGGCAAGCAGCACCTTCTCCTCGCCCTCCGTCGGCAGGGTGATATGACCGGCGCGCCAGAATGCATCGAAGGGTGGCAGCTCGATTCCCTGGCTGAGAAACTGACCGCGAAACGAATCGTAGAGGTGCTGCAGCCAGTCGTTCTCCAGCCGGCCCTCGGTGAAGCCGTCCTTGAACCCCAATCGATCGGCAAGGCCCGAAAAGATGTCGTAGTCGTTCCGTGCCGCACCCACCGGCGGGATGGCCTGCGCCATGGCAAATACGATGGGATCGGCCGCCTGCCAGCCGATGTCGTTGCGTTCGAGCGAAGTGGTGGCCGGCAGCACGATGTCGGCATGCCGCGCTTGCGGGTTCCACCAGGGCTCGTGGACGATGACCGTTTCGGGACGCTGCCATGCCTCCACCAGCCGGTTGAGGTCCTGGTGGTGATGAAAGGGGTTGCCGCCGCACCAGTAAACGAGACGGATGTCGGGATACCGCAGCCGCTGCCCGTTGTAGTCGAACGGTTCGCCGGGGTTGAGGAGCATGTCCGTAATCCGTGCCACCGGAATAAAGGGTTTCACCGGGTTCGCGCCTTGCGGCAGCGCCATCCCGCCGACGGCCTTTACGGGATTGCCGATGGAGCCGGTGGAGCCATAGCCGTAGCCGATGCCGCCTCCGGGAAGCCCGATTTGGCCCAGCATCGCGGCGAGGACCGCTGCCATCCAGTAGGGCTGTTCGCCATGGTCGGCGCGTTGCAGCGACCAACTCGCCGTAATCAGGGTCCGCGTCGCGGCCATGCGCCGGGCCAGCTTGCCAATGGTGTTGGCGGGGATGCCGCATAGGGCCGCCGCCCATTCCGGGTCCTTGGGTTGACCGTCCCGCTCGCCCGTGAGGTAGGCGCGGAAGGCTTCGAACCCGGTGCAGTACTTGTCCAGGAACGGCTGGTCGTGGAGGCCCTCCTTAAGCAGCGTGTGGGCCAGACCCAACATCAGCGCCGTGTCGGTGTTGGGGTGCGGCGCCAGCCATTCCGCCTCGAGGAAATCCGCGGCGTCGTCCTTCAGGGGGCTGACGTTCACGAACTCGACGCCGTTCTCCTTGCAGCGTTCGAGCCAGCCGCGTGCGGCATGCTTGCCCAGGCCACCTGCGCTGACCTGGGTGTTCTTCAACGGGAGTCCCCCGAAACTGACCATCAGCTTCGTATGCCTGGCGATCACGGGCCACGAGGTGGCTCCGCCGCGGATGGCCGCCCAACCGTATCCAAAGACATGAGGCACGATGACTTCCCCGGCGGCAAAGCTGTAGGTGTTGACCGACCGGACATAGCCGCCCAACTGGTTCAGGAAGCGGTGGAGCTGACTCTGGGAGTGGTGGAAACGACCCGCGGAGGCCCAGCCGTAGGAGCCGCCGAAAATCGCCGAGTTGCCGAAAGCCTCTCGCACTCGCCGCAGTTCGCCAGCCACCAGGTCCAGCGCCTCGTCCCAGCTCACCGGAATGAAGGGTTCCGTGCCGCGCCCTCCCCGATGATGCCCGGGTCCCCGCTCCAGCCAACCCTTGCGTACCATGGGCTGCGCGACCCGGCAGTCGTGGTGCACGACACCCGGAATCGAGCGCCCGATGGGCGACGGGTCCGGGTCGCCGGCGAACGGGTGCGCCGCCACGATGCGATCGCCCCGGACCTCGACCTGGTAGGCGCCCCAGTGGAGGGACGTCTGGACGTTCCTGGAATGCGTTATGCTCATTGTATCGACTCCTGTTCCGGGTCCCCGTGCCACGGGCCGGAGGCCGCATAGTGGCCCCACGCGGGCCTCGGGGCACCTCCGGCTATCAGGCTGACGATACCCTGAAAAGAGGATACCCTCAAACAACCCGGTCTCCACAACGCTCCCGTTGGGGGCGGCCGCCGGTCGCCCCCCGGCCGGCTTGGCGCCACAAGAACATTCACCTCCGTGTCCGTGGCTGGCATTTCCCGGCAGCCGGTACTACAATCCCGCGTCATGAAGGTGCAGCGGCGGGCCGTGCTGGAGCGGCTTCGGAATCACCTGACCGAGGACGACATCGTGGTGGCCGCGCTGGCCGGGACCACCGCGGACACCTACCAGGTGGTCGACCGGCCCGAGAACCTCTACCTCGTGGGCCTCGGCATGGTAACCCAGGTCAGCCTGGGCCTGGCGCTGACCCTGCCGGAATCCGGGGTGGTTTCGCTGGACACCGACGGCAGTCTGTTGCTGGCCCCCAGCATCCTGTCGGTGGCGGCCGCATCCGGAGCGGAGAACCTCCGCATCATCGTCTTCGACAACGAGCAGCTATTCGGCAGCCGCGGCGGCGCCCCCAGCCAGACCGCGGCGGGCGCGGACCTCACCGCCATGGCCAAGGCCGCGGGCATCCGGAATGCGGACACGGTGGCCGATGAAGGCGGCGTGGCGTCGGCGTTGGAGTGGCTCTTCTCGCAGCCGGGCCCGGCGCTTCTTACCGCGAAGATCGAGCTGGCGTTCAGGGCCGAGGGGCCGAGCATGGACGGGCAGGAGAACAAGTACCGGCTGGTGCGGCGCATCGAGGCCATCCGCGGTCGCGCGATTCTGGCGCCGCCGAAGCCGTGAGCGCACCGTTACAGCCGGTGAGCCGTGACGACTTGCAGGGGCCACCGGCGGCCGCCCCCGCCCAGGTCCAATACGACAGGGAGGATGACAGGCAGTGAAGGACGAGATCGCGGCAGAAGCGCATCGCAGCCTCACGCAGGCGGGCGTCGACTTCGTCGCCTGCATGCCCGATTCGGCGTTCCTCGAACTGTATCAACGGCTCGAGGGGGATTCCGGTTTCCGGTATATACAGGTGGCCAACGAGAGCGACGGCGTAGGTATCTGCATGGGCGCGTGGCTGGGCGGCGCCCGCCCGGCGATGCTCATGGAGAACACCGGGTTCGCGCTTTCCTGCTATGCGCTGCTCAGGGGCCCGGCCGCCTTCGGCGTCCCCATGCTTCTCCTCATCAGCTATCGCGGCGGATTCGGCGATGAGCGCTGGTTCTCGGTGCCCTTCGGCTGGGCCACCGAGCCGCTGCTCCAGAGCCTGCGCATCCAGTACAGCGTGGTGAACGCGGCCGGGGACGCGGCCCATGCCATCGACGGCGCCGTCAGGTCCATGAACGCCATGCAGGCGCCGGTGGCGGTGCTGTTCCCGCCCAAAATCTTTTCCGAGGCGAAATGAAACCCGCAGGCTTCGAGTACCACGATCCCACGACCTTGTCCGAAGCCACGGCGCTGCTGGGCCGTCTGGGCGAGGACGCCCGGGTGCTGGCCGGCGGCCAGAGCCTGGTGCCGCTCATGAACTTCCGGCTCGCCCGGCCCGCGCACCTGGTGGACCTGAACGGGGTGACCGAGTTGGACTTCCTGTCCGTGGAGGGTGGGGAACTGCGCATCGGCGCCATGACCCGGCAGCGGGCGCTGGAGCGCTCCGAGGCGGCAGCAGCGGGTTGGCCGCTGCTGCGCGAAGCCGCCGGATTCATCGGCCACGTCCAGATACGGAACCGCGGCACCGTGGGCGGAAGTCTGGCCCATGCCTTCCCGTCCGCCGAGTTGCCCGTGGCCATGGTCACGCTGGACGCGGTCCTCGTGCTGCAGGGGGACGGAGGCCAGCGCACGGTAGCCGCGGAGGATTTCTTTCTGGGCACCATGACCACCACCTTGGAGCCGGGCGAGCTGCTGCACGAGGTGCGGGTTCCGGCGGCGGCCGCCGGCAGCGGCGCTTCGTTCCAGGAGGTGAGCCGCCGGTACGGCGACTTCGCGCTGGCCGGGGCGGCGGCGCTGGTGAACCTGGACCGGAACGGCGCGGTGGCGGGCGCCCGGTTGACCCTCACCGGTTCCGTTCCCATCCGGGCCCGCGATGCCGAGACCGCCGTGATGGGGGAGAAGCCGTCGGAAGCGCTGTTCCGGGAGGCGGCGCGTCGGGCCGTGGCCGATATCGAGCAGGACTCCGACATGCACGCGAGCGCCGAGTACCGCCGCCGCGCGTGCCAGGCGGTGGCCCGGCGGGCGTTGGCCGAGGCCGCGCAAAGGGCCGCGGCGGCCATTGAGGCAGGTTCCCCATGAGCACGCGCGATA
>JAPOQB010000516.1 GCA_026710965.1 Deltaproteobacteria bacterium
GGGCCGCGATTTTCGAGTTCATCGAGGTGTTCTACAATCGGCAACGTCGCCACTCGACCCTCTGCTACCAAACACCAGCAGGCTTTGAGCGGATGGCACGGGCAGCTTAACCAACCTGTCCACCAAACCCGGGCAAATCCACTCCTTGTCCTGAGACCAGCTATGCCGTCGCCGTTCCGGCAGCAGGCCGCTGCCCAATTCCGCCGAACGACCGTGGAATCGAGACTTTCATGCGCTGGCTGTTCCGGACCGAAGAGTATACATGATTTATATTAACATTTTCGTGTTAATTGTGACTGAAATAGTGTTCTTTTCGTAACTATTGCTCGGTTGCTAAGGTGTATTCCACCGACTGAAGCGTATTCCAGCGACTGAAGGAGGGATGCGCAATGAGTACACGGCGACGGTTCAGCGGGGACTTCAAGGCGAAGGCTGCCCTGGAGGTACTGCGCGGCGACAAGACGACCCAGGAGATCGCCACGCGGCACAAGATCCACCCGAACCAGGTGAGCACGTGGAAGCAGCGTGCGCTGGAGGGATGAAGGAGGTGTTCTCGAACGGGGCGGAGCGGGGGCGCGGGGAGCACGAGACGGAGCTGTCGCGGCGGTTCGGGGTGAGCCGCCGGACGATCCACGAGTGGATCGAGACGGGGCAGGTAGACCGGGACCTTGAGGGAGGCGGGACGCGGTACAGCCCGCGGCCTGCGGTCGAACACAAGCTGGACGGGTACAAGGGGATCATCGCCGCGGCAAAGCCAGCATAATCCAGGTTGCCGCGGTGATGCCGTGCAGCAGCATCCGCCAGGGACAGGACACCAGCCCCGGTCACGCCGCCCCGGCGCCCTCCGGGAAAAGCAGCCGGCGGGTGTGCCGCGCGATCATCAGGTCCTCGTCGGTGGGAATGACCCGCACGGTGCAGCGGCCCCGGGCTGTGCTGATGGTGTCGGCGTGGGCCTCGTTGCTTGCGGGGTCGAGCTCGATGCCGAGGTGGGCGAGTCCGCGGCACACCTGGCGCCGCACGGGAGCGGCGCGCTCGCCGATGCCGCCGGTGAAGACCAGGGTGTCGAGACCGTCCAGCGCCGCGGCGAGGGCGCCCACCTGCTTGCGCACCTGGTAGCAGAACAGATCCACCGCCATGGCTGCTTGCGGGTTGCGCTCCCGCGCATCCAGGAGGGTCTTCATGTCGGGGCTCAGGCCGGAAACGCCCAATAGCCCAGCTTCCCGTGTCACCAGCCGCTCGACGTCGTCGGCACCCCATCCGCGCTCGCGCATCAGGTGGATGAGGACGCCGGGGTCGAGGTCGCCGCTACGGGTTCCCATCATAAAGCCGCCGGCGGGGGTGAAGCCCATGGTGGTGTCGACGGGCACGCCCTCGCGGACCGCCGCCATGCTGGCGCCGTTCCCCAGATGGGCGATGATGACCCGGCCGCGCGCCGCGCCTCCCAGGGCCTCCAGGACGTGCTCGTAGGACAGGCCGTGGAAACCGTAGCGACGCACGCCACTATCCCAGAGCGAACCGGGCAGCGCGAAGCGCTGGGCCACCTCCGGCATGCGCCGGTGGAAGGCCGTGTCGAAGCACGCCGCCTGCGGGAGATCGGGAAAGCGCGCGGCCACGGCCTCGATGCCCGCGAGAGCCCCCGGCAAGTGCAAGGGCGCGAAGCCCGCGAGCGCGCGGAGGTCCGCCAACAGCCGCGCGTCCACCCGTTCGGGAGCGGCGTGACGGGCACCGCCGTGCACCACCCGGTGGCCCACCGCGGCCGGCCCCGGTAGCCGCAAACGTGCGGTCGCGCCAAAGACCGCGTCCACCGCGGCCGCATGGTCGGGAGAGTCTTCCGTCCGCTCCAGCAGGAGCGCCCGGTCCGCACCGCGCACCCAAAGGCCGGCATCCGCCAGGCCGATGCGTTCCAGCGCCCCCGCCGCCAGCAACGCCTCGCCCTCGTCCTCCAGCCGGTAGATCGCGAACTTGAGCGACGAGGAACCGCTGTTAAGGCACAGGATGGACCGGCCGTTGCCGTTCATCGGAGCGGTTCCTTGGAGCGGTTCCCGGCGCCGAGGCGCGCGCCGGCCGCCGTCAGTGGGACCAGGTCCAGTTTCGGACCTCCGGCATGTCCTCGCCGTAACGGGTGATGTGCTGCCGGTGGTCGATGAGCTTGTCGCGCACGGCCTGCTTGGCGTACGCGGCGATGATCCCCAACTTGGGGACCCGGTCGATGACCGCCTCCACCAGGTGGAAACGGTCCAGCTCGTTGAGCACCGTCATGTCGAAGGGAGTGGTTGTGGCGCCCTCTTCCTTGTAACCGTGGACGTGAAGATTGGCGTGGTTCGTGCGCCGGTAGGTCAGGCGATGGATCAGGGAGGGATAGCCGTGATAGGCGAAGATCACGGGGCGGTCGGTGGTGAAGAGGACGTCGAACTCCCGGTTGCCGAGCCCGTGCGGGTGGTCCTGCGCGTGCTGCAGCTTCATCAGGTCCACCACGTTGACCACGCGGATCTTCAGGTCGGGAACCTGCTCGCGCAGGATGTCCACCGCCGCCAGCGTCTCGATGGTGGGAACGTCGCCGCAGCATGCCATAACCACGTCCGGCTCGGCGCCCTCGTCGCTGCTCGCCCATTCCCAGATGCCGATACCCGCGGTGCAGTGCTTGACCGCCGCGTCCATGTCCAGCCACTGGGGCTCGGGCTGCTTTCCCGCGACGATGACGTTGACGTAGTCGCGGCTGCGCAGGCAGTGGTCCGTGACCGAGAGCAGCGTGTTGGCGTCCGGCGGGAAATAGACCCGGATGACGTCGGCCTTCTTGTTGACCACGTGATCGATGAAGCCCGGGTCCTGGTGGCTGAAGCCGTTGTGGTCCTGGCGCCACACGTGGGAGGACAGCAGGTAGTTGAGGGAGGCGATGGGACGTCGCCAGGGAATGTCGCTACGGGTGGTCTTGAGCCACTTGGCGTGCTGGTTGAACATGGAATCCACCACGTGCGCGAACGCCTCGTAGGTGGAGAAGATGCCGTGCCGCCCGGTAAGCAGGTACCCTTCGAGCCAGCCCTGGCAGGTGTGCTCGCTCAGGATCTCCATCACCCGGCCGTCGGGCGCGAGGTGATCGTCCTCCGGGACGGTGTCGGCCATCCAGGCCCGGCCGGTTACCTCGAACACCGCGCCGAGCCGGTTCGACGCGGTCTCGTCCGGGCCGAACACGCGGAAGTTCCGGCTCTCCAGGTTGCGCCCCATGACGTCCCGGAGGAAGCGCCCCATGACGCGGGTGGCCTCGCCCACGGTGCTGCCGGGCCGCGGCACCGCCAGCGCGTAATCGCGAAAGTCCGGCAGCCGCAGGTCCTTGAGCAGCAGGCCGCCGTTGGCATGGGGGTTGGCGCCCATGCGCCGGGTCCCCGCGGGGGCCAGCCGCGCCAGTTCCGGCACCAACCGCCCGGTCTCGTCGAAGAGCTCCTCCGGCCGGTAGCTCTTCATCCACTCCTCCAGGAGCCCTACGTGGTCCGGCTTGGCCGCGAGCTCGGCCAGGGGCACTTGATGGGAGCGCCAGGAGCCTTCGGTCTTGCGCCCGTCCACCTCCTTCGGGCCGGTCCAGCCCTTGGGTGTACGCAGGACGATCATGGGCCAGCGGGGCCGCGTGGGGCTGGCGGCGGCCCGGGCCTCCTCCTGGATGGCGCGGATCCGGGTCGTGACCGTGTCCAGGGTTTCGGCCATGAGCCGGTGCATCGCCCGGGGGTCGGAGCCCTCCACGAAGTGCGGCTCGTAGCCGTAGCCGACAAACAGGCTCTCGACCTCCCCGCGGCTGATGCGCGAGAGGATCGTGGGATTGGCGATCTTGTAGCCGTTCAAATGGAGGACGGGCAGCACCGCGCCGTCCCGCGCCGGATTGAGGAACTTGTTGGAGTGCCACGCGGCCGCCAGCGGGCCGGTCTCGGCCTCGCCGTCGCCCACGACGCAAGCGACGATCAGGTCCGGGTTGTCGAGGGCCGCGCCATACGCATGGGACACCGCGTACCCCAGTTCACCTCCCTCGTGGATGGAGCCCGGGGTCTCGGGGGCCACGTGGCTGGGGATGCCGCCCGGGAAGGAAAACTGCTTGAACAGGAGCCGCATCCCGGCCTCGTCCCGGGACACGTTGGGATAGACCTCGCTGTACGTGCCTTCCAGGTAGGTGTTGGCCACCAGCCCTGGGCCGCCGTGGCCGGGGCCGGCAACGTAGATGACGTTGAGGTCCCGTTCCCGGATCACACGGTTCAGGTGCGCGTAGATGAAGTTCAGTCCGGGAGTGGTGCCCCAGTGGCCCAGGAGCCGCGGCTTGATGTGGGCGGTAGTCAGCGGCTCATTCAGCAGGGGATTGTCAAGGAGATAGATCTGTCCGACGGAAAGATAGTTGGCGGCTCGCCAGTAGGCGTGAAGCGCCTGCAACTCGGATTCGGAAAGGGCGACGGACATGGCTTGAAGCAGGCGCGTGCGACCTGAGCGGATCTTTCGACCGGGCGCCTGTGCTACATACATATCCCAATTTCAAACCGGGGAACAACCGGTGCCGGCGCCCGCCACCTGTGCTATGTTGCAAACCCGACCGTGCCCGTAACCAACCGCCATGGCCCGAAAACGCTACCTCAAGAAGACCCCGCTGGAGCAGGCCCGGGAGCAGTTCCTGGGCCGCATCGACCCGACCGGCCTGGAGGACGAGACCGTGGAGGTCGGCCGGGCCCTCCACCGGATCACGTCCGAGCCGGTGTTCGCGCGGATCTCCTCGCCCCACTACCACGGCTCCGCCATGGACGGCATCTGCGTGCGGGCCGAGGACACCTTCGGGGCCACGGAGTTCGCCCCCCGGCAGCTCCGGCTGCTGAACGACGCGGCCCGGGCCGGCGGGGGCTTTGCCTACCTGGACACCGGCCAGCCGCTGCCGTCCTGGGCCGACGCGGTGATCATGATCGAGAAGGTCCGCGAGCTCGACGGCGCCACCGTATCCATCGACGAGGCAGCCAGCCCGTGGCAGAACGTGCGTCTGGTGGGCGAGGACGTGGTCGCCACCGAGCTGTTGTTGCCGCGCAACCACCGTTTGAGGCCCTATGACCTGGGGGCCATCCTGGCGGCGGGACATACCACGGTCCGGGTCAAGGCGCGGCCCAGGGTGGCCCTCATTCCCACCGGCGACGAGATCACCGGGCCGGGAGAGACGGCCCGGCCCGGACAGATCATCGATTTCAATTCCACCGTGCTCGCGGCCATGGTGACGGAGTGCGGCGGCAC
>JAPOQB010000410.1 GCA_026710965.1 Deltaproteobacteria bacterium
CTACCAACTGTTCGGGCTCTGGGGTACCTCAGGGCGTGACGACCTCGCTGAGCGACGGTCTCTCTGACCCAGGACGAATCGGTCTGTCACGCCCTGTCCTCTCTTTTCCCCTTCTCCCCCTCAAGATACAAGGACGAACGTTTAAGTCAGATTCCGTTCGTCCTGAGCGTAGCGGAGCGAAGTCGAAGGGCGCAAAATCGAAGGCTCCTAGATCATGACCCGCAAGGAGGCGACATTCATCCGCCAGGCCCGAGTCGGCCATCTGGCCACCGTCGACGAGCAGGGCCAGCCGCTCAACCTGCCCTTCTGCTTCGCCTTCGACGGCGAGTGCCTCTACTCACCCATCGACGAGAAACCCAAGACCGCGGCCCCGCGGGAGTTGAAGCGGGTCCGAAACATCCGCGCCAACCCCCGGGTGTCCGTAGCGATCCACCGCTACGACGACCAGGACTGGTCCCGGCTGGCCCACATCATCATCCAGGGCACGGCCAAAATCCTCGCGAACGGAGAGCCGCACCGGAAAGCCGTCCGGCTCTTGCGCCGGAAATATCCTCAATACCGAGTCATGGCCCTGGACGAACGGCCCATGATCCGGATCCGGGTGGAGCGGTGCATTCGCTGGGGCAGGATCTGATAATGAACCGGGGCGCTCCCGCCCCGGTTCTCTCTCAAAGGCGGTTAGCTACGCCACCTCCTTGATCGACGGCACGCCGAGTTCCTTCAACATGCGCGCCATGAAGGCGTGCACGTGGGTGTACTTGCCGTCGATCTCGCGGTCCAGGGAAGTGTAGAGGTAGTGGAGCTGCGCGTAGATGGAGATGTCGGCCAGGGTCATGCGGCCGAAGAGGAAATCCCTTCCGGAATAGAGCAGGTCGAGGTTCTCGAGATGGACCGCGAGGTCCTTCTCGGCCTGCTGCAGGTCCTCGTCCGTCTTGGCCCTGCGGAAGCTCATGACGGCGCCGTTGAGGTCCTCGTCGGCCCAGTCCTCGAGCATCAGGCACAGCCCCTTGTCGGAGGGGTTGTCCGGATAGATGGTGGGCTCGGGAACCTTCTCCTCCCAATACTTGGCCAGGATGGTGGAATCCTGAATGCACTGGCCGTCGATGTCCATGGTGGGGCCCTTGCGCTGGTTGGAGAACGCGATCAGCGACTTGCGCTCGTCGGCGCGGACGTCCACCACGTCGTACGGTACCTTCTTCATCGCGAGGACGACGCGGAGCTTTTCGCAGAACATCGAGTTTTTGGAGTTGAAGAGCCTGTTTGCCATGGTAACGTCTCCTTGTGCCGCCTGAGCGGCGGGTAACCGTTGTTCTTACGGATTTTTCCTACAGATAGAACGTCGCCGTCCCCGGGTCAAATGACCGGCGCACCGTGCCGCGGGCATCCCACTCCCGCCGCCATTTGTGGTAGGGTGTTGGCCCATGAGCGAGATTCACTTTGTCGACACCACGTTGCGGGACGGCCAGATGAGCCTGTGGGCCACGCGCATGCGCACCGGGATGATGCTGCCCATCGCCGAGCGGATGGGGCGGGCGGGTTTCGACGCCCTTGAGCTGATGTCCAGCATCTTCCTCAAGAAGTGCGTCCGGGACCTCAAGGAGGACCCCTTCGAGCGCATCCGTCTGGTGAAGGAAAAGATGCCCGACACCCCGCTGCGCATGACCTCCGGACGATTCAACGCCTTCGAGGTGACTCCGTACTCGCTGTACGCGCTCTACCTGCGGCGCATGCGCGAAAACGGCATGAGCCAGGCCAGGATATCTGACGAGTGGAACGATCCGGCGGGGTGGAAGCAGAAGGTGCAGACGGTCAAGGACGCCGGGCTCGAGCCGATTCTTAACCTGATCTACTCGGTATCGCCGAAGCACACCGACGAGTACTACGCGGAGCGGGCGCGTCAGGCGGCGACCCTCGACCTTTCGGGCATCTGCCTGAAGGACCCCGGCGGGCTGATCACTCCGGACCGGGTCCGCAAGCTGGTGCCGCTGGTGCTGGAGAACGCCAACGGGATCCCGGTGGAGTTCCACACCCATTGCACCACCGGGCTCGGGCCGCTGTGCTGCGTGGAGGCCATCAAGCTGGGCATCACCATCGTGAACACCGCCGTCCCGCCACTGGCCAACGGCTCGTCCAACCCGTCGCTGTTCAACGTCGCGGCCAACGCCCGGGCGCTGGGCCACACCACAGCCGTGGACGAAGAGTCGATGCGGATCGTGTCCGAGCACTTCAACCGCATCGCCGAGCAGGAAGGTCTGCCGCCGGGTGAGCCCGTGGAATACGACTACGGGCAATACCTCCACCAGGTGCCCGGTGGGATGTATTCCAACCTGCGCCACCAACTGGAGAAGGTGGGCCTGGGGCACAAGTTCCAGGAGGCCCTGGAGGAGTGCGGCCGGGTGCGGGAGGAGTTCGCCTACCCCATCATGGTGACGCCGTTGTCGCAGTTCGTGGGAAGCCAGGCGGCCATCAACGTCATCGTCGGCGAGCGCTACACCCAGGTCACCGACCAGAGCATCCTCTACGCCCTGGGACTTTGGGGCGAGGAGGGCAGCCGGTTGATGGACCCGGAAGTCAAGGACAAGATCCTGGACCGGCCCCGGGCGCGCGAGCTGGCCAAATGGGACCCGCCGCAACCGTCCATCGCCGAGATCCGGAA
>JAPOQB010000394.1 GCA_026710965.1 Deltaproteobacteria bacterium
ACCTGATCTACTCGGTATCGCCCAAGCACACCGACGAGTACTACGCGGAGCGGGCGCGCCAGGCGGCGACCCTCGACCTTTCGGGCATCTGCCTGAAGGACCCCGGCGGGCTGATCACTCCGGACCGGGTCCGCAAGCTGGTGCCGCTGGTGCTGGAGAACGCCAACGGGATCCCGGTGGAATTCCACACCCATTGCACCACCGGGCTCGGGCCGCTGTGCTGCGTGGAGGCCATCAAGCTCGGCATCACCATCGTGAACACCGCCGTCCCGCCGCTGGCCAACGGCTCGTCCAACCCATCGCTGTTCAACGTCGCGGCCAACGCCCGGGCGCTGGGCCATACCACCGCGGTGGACGAAGAGTCGATGCAGGCGGTGTCCGAGCACTTCACCCGCATCGCCGAGCAGGAAGGTCTGCCGCCCGGGGAGCCCGTGGAGTACGACTACGGGCAATACCTCCACCAGGTGCCCGGAGGGATGTATTCCAACCTGCGCCACCAACTGGAGAAGGTGGGCCTGGGGCACAAGTTCCAGGAGGCCCTGGAGGAGTGCGGCCGGGTGCGGGAGGAGTTCGCCTATCCCATCATGGTGACGCCGTTGTCGCAGTTCGTGGGAAGCCAGGCGGCCATCAACGTCATCGTCGGCGAGCGCTACACCCAGGTCACCGACCAGAGCATTCTCTACGCCCTGGGACTTTGGGGCGAGGAGGGCAGCCGGTTGATGGACCCGGAAGTCAAGGACAAGATCCTGGACCGGCCCCGGGCGCGCGAGCTGGCCAAATGGGACCCGCCGCAACCGTCCATCGCCGAGATCCGGAAAGGCTTCGAGCCCGGGCTCTCGGACGACGACCTGCTGCTGCGCTGGCTCGTCACCAAGGACGAGTTCAACGCCATGCGCGACGCCGGCCCGGCGACGCCCTACACGGGCAACGGCGTGGTAGGGCTCCTCCGGAACCTCCGCGGCCACAAGGCCAACTACGTCTTCATCAGCAAACCGGGGCTGAAACTGTCGCTGCAGGGGTCGGTGTAAGGGCGGGTTTCGAACCCGCCCGCGGCCGTCCCAATGATTCGACAGCGGGAGGCATGCCATGAGCACGAACACGGAAACCGAGGCATTCTACCGGGAAGTGGACGAGAAGCACCTGGTGCCGCTGTGGAACATCACCCAGGACGCCTTGCCGGCGGAACCGCGGACGCCGGTGAAGCCGCACCTGTGGCGCTGGGCGGACCTTCGCCGGCTGGCCCACCGGGCCGGAGACCTGGTGCCCATCGAGCGGGGCGGCGAGCGGCGCGTCCTGGGACTGGTGAACCCGGGGCTGGGCGGGAAGCACGCGGCGACCCGGACCCTGTGGGCGGCGGTACAGATCGTCAAGCCCGGGGAGATCGCCCCCTGCCACCGGCATTCGCCGTCGGCCATCCGCTTCATCATCGAAGGGGACCGCACCTACACCAACCTGAACGGCGACAAGTGCGTCATGAGCCGGGGCGACCTGGTGCTGACGCCCAGCTGGGACTGGCACGACCACGGCTGCGAATCGGACGAGCCGATGATCTGGATGGACGGTCTGGATCTGCCGCTGGTGGGCGACCTCGACGCCACCTTCTTCGAGATGTACCCGGACCACCGGTTTCCCATCACCGACGTCAACGAGTCCGAGCGCAAGTTCGGCGTGACGCACCTGCGCCCCACTTGGGAAAAGCCGCCGGAAGACCGCTCCCCATTGCTTAATTTCAAGTGGGAGCCCACCTACGACGCGCTCCAGCGCATCGGCGAGGGGCCGGCCAGCCCCCACGACGACGTCTGCTTCGAGTACCTGAACCCGAACACCGGAGGTCCGGTGCTGACCACCATGAGCTGCACCATCCAGAGGGTGCGCCCCGGCGTCCGGACGCAGGCCCACCGGCAGGTGCAAAGCTCCGTCTACCTGGCCTTTTCCGGTAGCGGCTATTCGGTCATCGACGGCCAGCGGTTCGACTGGGAGGAGGGAGACTTCTTCGTGGTGCCGCCCTGGGCCTGGCACGAGCATGCCAACCCAACCGACGGCGAGGCCATCCTGTTCGCCATCCACGACACCCCGGTGATGAAGGCCCTTGGCCTCTACCGCGAGGAAAGCTATACAGAGGGGGACGGACACCAGGAGATCCGGGAGACTTTCGAACCTTAGTGTCCTGTCTGGCTAATTCGCATAATAATCTGTGGAGGATTTTTTGTCGTCGGCAAGGCGCGATGACGAGCAGTGGCGGGCACCACGCGAGGAAGAGCAACGCAGCCGACGGCAAAAAAGACCCGCAGACTATTGTGCGAATTAGCCAGACAGGACACTCTGGAGAGACCAGGCATGGCAAAGTACCTACAATGCAGTGAGTGCGGCAAGTTGGCGTTCTACTACGACGGTTACGTCGGCACCGAGAAGCCCTTCTACCTCAAGAACATGATCTACCCGGACGGCAGGCAGCCGGAGACCCCGCGCTGCATAAGCTGCAACGCCGTCCCGCGAATGCTCTTCGACTTCATCAAGGAAGACAAGGAGCCCCTGCCCACACCCGCCCCCGCGCCGGAAGCGGAATCGGCGCCGGAGTAAGGTGGCAACAGCAACATTCCCGTTCGGGACACTTACTCCCCTGAAACGATATCTCGGCGCTTGGCTTCCCGAGCGGTAAATTCTTGTTGAATCGCCGTTGGAGTTCATGTAATATTCCCGTTCGGGAATTCACATGCCAACGCGAACCCTTACCCCCTCTGACATCGGCGCCATCATCCGATCTGCCCGCAAAGACGCGGGCCTGCGGCAGTACGAGCTCGCCGGCGCCGCGGGCGTGGGCGTGCGCTTCATCGTCGATCTCGAAGCGGGAAAGCCCACGGCGCAGATCGGCAAAGCACTCCAGGTCCTGCAAGCGCTCGGGTGCTCGGTCGACATCGTGCAGCCTCCCGGGGTCAAAGCAGGGAGGACCCCGTGAGTCCTACCCTCGATGTCTGGTGGGACCGGCGGCTCGTGGGCCAGCTCACGCAAGACCGTCACGGCGATCTTGGGTTCGTCTATTCGCCCGACTGGCTTCAACGTGAAGATGCACCGCCCCTGTCGGCCTCGTTGCCCAAACGCACTGAGTCGTATACCCGCCGCGAGTGCCGGCCGTTTTTCGGCGGCCTCCTGCCGGAGGAAGGCCAACGGAAGGCCGCGGCTCAAGCGCTGGGAGTTTCCAGTGGCAACGATTTCGCCCTTCTCGACAAGCTTGGGGGCGATGTCGCTGGCGCGCTTCAGCTTCTGCCTCCGGGAGAACCGCCACAGGATCCCCATTCGGCTCAGCCGAAGTTGCTCGACGAAGCCGACCTGATCCGCGTGCTCGATTCGCTGCCGATCCGTCCACTGCTGGCGGGTGAAGAGGGACTGCGACTCTCGCTGGCCGGCTCCCAGTCAAAAGTACCGGTGGTCCTGGTTGAAGGGGAGGTGGCGTTACCCTCCCCCCGACAACCGACCACTCACATCCTCAAGCCTGCGATCGTGCGTTTTCCCGGCACCACCGAGAACGAAGCCTTCGTGATGCGCCTCGCAGCGGCAACCGGGCTCGATGCTGCATGGGTGGAACCCCGGGTGGTGCGGGATCGGACGTTTCTGCTGGTTGCTCGGTACGATCGCTCGACGGATTCCGAAGGCCATGTGCGCCGCATCCATCAGGAAGACTTCTGCCAAGCTCTCGGAATAAACCCGGAACGGAAGTACGCCGGTGAAGGAGGCCCAAGCTTCAAGGATTGCTTCGCGCTGCTCCGTCGGGTATCGCTGCGGCCCGCGGTGGAAGTTCTGAAACTGCTCGACGCCGTGATCTTCAATCTGATCGTGGGGAACGCCGACGCTCACGGCAAGAACTTCTCAATCCTATACGAAGAAGGCCGCCCACGCCTCGCGCCCCTCTATGACCTGTTGGCGACAGTCGCGTATCCGGAGCTCTCGCCACGGCTGGCCATGAAGATCGGCAGACGCTCGACGCTGGCCGAAATGGACGCCAGGGGTTGGGAGGCGTTCGCCAAGGACACGGTCCTCGGACTGTCCCTGGTGCGCCGCCGTGTCGCCGAGATCAGCGTGGCCGTAAAGGACCAGACCGAGGGAGTCGCCGTGAGACTGATCCAATCCGGACTCGATGGACAGGTACTCTCACGGATTGCCGAGATGGTTGCGAGCCGGGCGGAACGATGTGTCCTGACGGTCCGGGACTGACACCCATGGCACAAGAAAACAACGATCGTGTCATCCGTCTCGGTTTGTCCGTACCCGGCGGGCGAATCTCTCGAACAATCCCTCCAACCGCGACAGACGCTCCTCCACGCGCACCATGCGCTCCTCCAATCTCACGATGCGCTCCACCAATCCTGCGACGCGTTCCTCCAGCCGCGCGACGCGCTCTTGCAGGCCCGCCACGTCGCGGTGGAGTGCCCACAGGAAGGCAAGCGACGCGGCGTTGGTCAGGCCGACGATGATGATCCCGATGAGTTCTGGGGACATGACAACTCCTGGCGGCAACAAGATAGCGCATTGCGGACCTGGCGTTCAAGTTATTTGGTAGTGTCTCAGTTTGAATCCTCTTCGATCAACTCGACGATCCAGTCCATATCCTTCGTAGTGTCCGTCAGTCCCGCCTCCATTGCCGGGGTCACGCGCAGAGTCTTGTGAATCCTCACCCAATTGTACCAAGTGAAATAGAGGGAGAGCATATGGTAGTGGTTCTCGACCTTCTTTGAGAAAGCGTTGGTGAGCCTGGTGAAGCGCCGCATGGACATATGCACGGGAAGGATGGCTCCGGCGGTCCACGCATCAGCAGTTCAGGCAACAGATGCAGCGGGAGCGGGACATCTACATCCGACACGAGCAGCAGTTGGAACAGCAACGGCAGCTCGAGCGGACCATCCGCTGCAACCGCTACGGATCGAGGGAGGTCTACGGTGACTGCTTCAACTGGTAAGCGGTGGCCACGATGACACGAGAAAAGGGAATGCCCCCGAAGGTCGAGGGCAAGCCGAAGACGCAGACCAAGGGCTTCTACGACAAGAACAAGATCGTCACGGCGGAGCGCGTCAAGGAAATCGACAAGGAACTGTCCGAACTTCTCGGCCGCCTCGGGGATGACGACCACATCACCCCCGGTCACCCCGCGAAGAGTTCTTCCGGGAACAAAAGGTAGCTGCTACGGTGGGCTGAAAAGGTGGGGCGGCCGGGGGTCAGCCGGCCGCCCCACCTTTTTGCCTCCCAAATCGAGAGAAAGGAAAATACCTGCCATGGAGAAAAATCAGAAAGTTCGGTGGTTGACCTATGATTTTAATGTGTATCCCCCGAAGACCAAGTGGAACGAAGTAGGGGGAATATACATTTTCTGTGGGCTCAACAAGAACAACGAATGGGTCGCCATCTACATCGGTGAAACAGGCGAAGGGCCTACGGGCAATTTCCGCAGCCGCATGTCAGGGCATGAGAAATGCGAAAAGGCGAAGTCCCTTGGGGCCACCCATATTCATGCTCTGATGGAAGAGGACAAAGATCTTCGGAAGGCAATGGAGGAGCAATTGATTGCCTACTATGAGCCTCCCCTGAACAAGGAGCATCGGAACGGGTGAGCCTTCGAAAGGATGGATTTCGCTCTTCGCGAGGGCCTTGAGGCTGTCCTGTTCCCGGATAGGGGTTCGACTTCGAACTCATGATTCACTCCTTGTCAACTCCAAACTGAGACACTGCCCAGTTATTTCGATCTTTCCCCAGTGGGGCTAAAAGACCGACCCGTCCCTACGGCGCGCACCTCACCAGGGCCACCTGGCCGGTGGCCTGGTCGTAGGTGGCGACGCCCGTGCCGGCACCGCAGCCATCCGTGACCGTGGCGGTGACCACGAACGTGGCGTCGTCAGCGGCGGTGACGGCCGGGGTGATGTTGGCGCTCTGGGAGTAGCCGAAGGCCGTCAGGTCCGCGGGGTCGTCCGTATAGGTATTATTTTCCAGGAAGTAGCCCTCCTGGGCCAGCGCCATGTTCCTTACGTTGGCCTGGGCATCCGCGTCAAAGCCCTTGCGACGATAACCGCCGAACTGTGGGATCGCCACCGCGGCCAGAATCCCGATGATGGCGATGACCACGAGGAGCTCGATCAGGGTGAATCCGGCGACCCTCGCGGACCCGGCGCGGTTCCGCAGCCCTGCCATTGCCCGACCCGCGCCGGCACCGGCGCCGTCCATGGTCCCGTTCCTGTCCTCAGTCATCCCGTTCATGTCGCCAGTCAACTTCATCCGCAAGACTCCTATTGAACCATGCCGCCCATCTGAAAGATCGGCAGATACATGGAGATGACGATGCCTCCGAGCACCACTCCCAGGACGATCATCAGCGCCGGTTCCATCAGCGTCGTGAGCCGCGTCACCGCCCGATCCACCTCCTCTTCGTAGAACGCCGCCACCCGGTTGAGCATCGCGTCGAGAGCGCCGACGTTCTCTCCCACGGCGACCATGTGGCAGACCAGCGCGGGGAAGAGCCCGCTGGCCGCAAGCAGCTCCGCCAGAGTCCGGCCCCGCTCCAAACCGTCGCGGGTCTCCAGGATCGCCTGCTCCAGGACCTTGTTGCCGGTGGTTCCAGCGGTGACGGTCAGACTGTCCAGCAGCACGACGCCGGACTGGAGCAGAAGTCCCGTGTTGTGGCTGAAGCGCGCGATCGCCGCCTTGCGCAGCAGATCTCCGATGAGCGGCAGCTTCAGCAGCCATCGGTGGACCGTCCGCAGACCTTCGTCGGTGCGGCAGGCCAGGTGAATCGCCAAGGGAACCGCCGAAAGGCCGAGGAGAAGAAACAGGACGTAGTCGTACATCCAGCGGCTCAGCGCGATGGTCAGCTCCGTCAGGGGAGGAAGGGCCTGTCCCATGCCCTGGTAGACTTCCGCGAATACCGGGATCACATGGAGCAGCAGAACGGCCACCACCACCGCGGCCACGGCGACGATGGCGGCGGGATAGACCATGGCGGTCTTGACCTTGCGCTTGAGCCGCGCGGTCCGCTCGATGAACAGCGCCAGGCGGGCGAGGACCTCGGGCAGGACGCCGCCGTGCTCCCCGGCGGCCACCATGCGCACGAACAGGGTGTCGAAAAGGCGCGGGTGCCTGGACATGGCGTCGGTCAGCGTCATGCCGTTGGACACATCGAGCCGCACGGCCTGAAGCGCCTTCCGGACGACGCCGTTCTCGGTCTGGTCCGCGAGCACCTGAAGACATTCAACGATGGGCACGCCGGCCTCGATCATCACCGCGAA
>JAPOQB010000412.1 GCA_026710965.1 Deltaproteobacteria bacterium
CCGCTCGGCGTTGCGGCCGAACACCAGCACCTGTTTCGGCCGGCAGGCCTTGACCACGGCTTCCACCTGGAACGTGCCCTGCCACCCCGGACCGATGAGACCCAGCACCGACGGCTTGGGCGGCGCCAGGTACTTGGCCGCGACCCCGGTGGCCGCCCCGGTGCGGAGGCTGCTGAGATAAGCCGCGCTCATGATCGCCTTGAGCCCTCCGGCACCGCCGTCGTACAGGCTGATGGTGTTGGCCTTGGCGACATAGCTCCGCAGCGCGATCAAGTCCGTGGTCTGGTGCCATGCCGCCATCACGTTGAGCTGCTTGCCGCTTCCCTTGAGGCGCCGGCGCGGGACGGCGCGCATCTTCCCCGCGGCCCGGTCCCGGAACATTCTGTCGAGTACCCGGATGCAGGTCGTCATGTCGATGAGCTCGCGGGTCTGCTCCGCGCTGATGATCAAGGCCATGTGATGTCTCCATTCTGTCGTGTTGTTGGTTGATTCTTGCGCCCCTCGACTTCGCTTCGCTACGCTCGGGACGAACGGAGGTGGAACCTTGCGCCCCTCGACCTCGCTACGCTCAGGACGAACGGAGGTAGAACCTTGCGCCCATCGAACGCTCCGGACCAACGGAGATAGAATCCTTTCCCCGTTCGTCCTGAGCGTAGCGAAGCGAAGTCGAAGGGCGCAAGAGAGACTGGGGTGTCCGGTTATGCGTCCGGAAACACGTGCCAGCCCCTCTCCGGCAACGATACCGCGACGTTCTCGTCCCGGGTGTACTCCGCGTCGCCCACGGCCTTGACGGTCAACTCCACCTCACCGACCTGCACTTGGCAATGCAGCGCGTCCCCAAGGTAGGTCTGCCGCAGCACCTGCCCGCGGGTCGCGGCCGCCGGGTCGTCCGGGCCGATGCCGATGTGCTCTGGGCGGACGCCCAGGACCACACCCGCCCCCGGCGCGCAGGCCGGCGGCACGGCGCACGCAATGGTTCCCACACCCGACTCCACGTGACCGGCGTCCACCACCCTGCCCGGGATGAAGTTCATCTCGCCCACGAAGCGCGCGACGAAGAGGTTGGGCGGTTCGGAGTACACTTGCTTGGGCGTGCCGAGCTGCAGGATCTCGCCCTCGTCCATCACGCACACCCGGTCGCCCAGGCTCAGGGCCTCGGCCTGGTCGTGGGTGACGTAGAGGGAGGTGACGTTGACGGACTCGGCGATGCGGCGCAGTTCGTCACGCATCTGGTCGCGGAGGCGCGCGTCGAGGTTGCTCAGGGGCTCATCCATGAGCAGCACCTTGGGCCGGGTCACCACCGCCCGGGCCAAGGCCACGCGCTGCTGCTGGCCGCCGCTCAGGTCGGTGACCGGGCGCTCTTCCAGGCCGTCCAGCCGCACCAATCGCAACGCTTCCAGGGCGCGGTCCCGCACCTCCGATCGCGGGATCCGCCGCTGCCCCTCGGTGAGCGGCAGCACCACGTTCTGGTACACGTTCAGATGGGGCCACACCGCGTAGCTCTGGAACACCATGCCGATGTCGCGCCGTTCCGGCGGCACGTAGGTTTGACCCCCGGCGCTGTCCACCAGCTCGCCGTCGATCTCGATGGAACCGCCGTCCGGGCGTTCCAGGCCCGCCACGCAGCGCAGGGTGGTGGTCTTGCCGCAACCGCTGGGGCCCAGCAGCACCATGAACTCGCCCTGGGCCACCTCCAGGTCGATGCCGGCGACGGCGCGCACCGGCCCTCGGGCCGAGTCGAATATTTTTTCCAGCTTGCGAATGCTGATCATATGCGCTTTCTCCAACCGGCGCGTGGATCAAAGTTTGGCGTCCTTCGACTTCGCTTCGCTAACGCTCCGCTACGCTCAGGACGAACGGTTGTGGCTCAGGACCAACCTATGTCCCGAGTCACAACCTTGTGTCCTGAGTCACAACCCTGTCTTGAGTCACAACCGGTTGTTCTGAGTCAACCCGTCCCGTTCGTCCTGAGCGTAGCGAAGCGAAGTCGAAGGACGCCATTTCGAAGGACGCCATTGTACTCACTGCTCCGCCAGGGCGCTGCGCCGGCCGAAGATCCAGAACAGCAGCAGCAGCGGCGAGAAGAACAGGATCATCAGCGTCGTCACCACCGAGGCCTCGGTCATGCCGGCGGCGGCCCAGTAGCTCCACACCACCGCGGTGAGGGTGATGTTGCTCTCGGTGGCGAGGAAAACGGCGACGGTGACCTCGCGATAGACCAGCAGGGCGGTCCATATCCACACGGACATGAGCGTGGGGCGCAGCAACGGCAACAGCACGCGCCGGCTGGCCCGCAGCATGGTGAGCCCGGACACGTAGGCGGCCTCTTCCAACTCCTTGTGCACCTGCAGCAACGCGCCGTTCAAGGCACGGGTGGCGAAGGGCAGCCGGGTCACGAGGTAGACCAGCGCGATGAGCCACACGGAGCCGTAAAGCGGCACGTAATCCTTCAGCACGAATAGCGCCACCAGCAGCGCACCGATGGCGAAGAGCAGCTCGGGCACGGTGTGGGGCAGAAAGGCGCCGAACTCCAGGGCGTAGCGCCCGCGGCTGCGGGTGCGCACCACCAGCCAGGAAATGGCGAAGGCGCACACCAGCACCAGCACCGGCACCACGAACATCAGGATCAACGTATGCTTCATGCCGCGCCACACCAGTTCCCAGTTGACGTTGTAGAAGTTGTTGAGGGAGAGCTGTTCCCACATCTCCAGGGACGGCGGCGCGACGTAGGGCGCGAAAGCGATGAAGCCGACGAGCCCGATGGGCACGAGCTTGGAAATCACGGCGTAGAGGCCGATCATCGCCCAGGCGGCCCAGTTCCACCGGCCCAGGTCCAGCATCTTGGGGCGGTAGCCCTTGCCGGTGATGACCTGGTAGCGGTTGCCGCGCTGCAGCACCCGGCCGTACACGGCGGTGAGCGCCAGCGCCAGGACGATCATGAGCACCCCCACCGCGCCGGTGATGCCGTAGCGGGGCTCCAGGTCCTCGGGAAACGTCAGGGTGAACAGGTAGGTGCTGAACAGGTATACGCGGTTGCCGAGCCCGATGACCGCGGGCACGTCGAAGGTGGCGATTCCGACGATGAAGATGTAGATGACCGCGGCCAGGATGGCGGGCATGGCCAGGGGAATCGTTACCCGGCGCAGGGTGGCCGCCGCGCTCATGCCCGCGGTGCGCGCCGCCTCTTCCAGCATGGGGTTCATGGCGCGGAACATCTGCGTGGTGAGGATGAACGCCAGCGGCGCCAGGTTCAGCCCCTGCACGAAGCCCATGCCCACGGGTGTGGCGATGTTCACCGGGCCGTCGTCAAGCGCCAGCAGGTCCACCAGCCAGCGGTTGATGAAGCCGATGCGCGGGTGGGCGATGAAGGTCCAGCCCATGGCCACGAAGATGCCCGGGATCAGGAGCCCCAGGGTCATGATGACGTAGATGGTGGGTTTCCCGGGGATGGTGGTGCGCTCTGTCAGCCAGGCGATGGGAAGCCCGATGATCAGCGCGAAGAACACCGTGGAGCACGCGAACCACAGCGTGTTCCACACCACGCCGTAGATTTCGGAGTCTCCGAGGACGTCCCGGTAATTCTCCAGGGTGTAGGTGGAGTGGGCGGTGCCAAGGGTGCCGGTCTGGACGCTCACCCACACGATCACCAGAATGAACACCGCCACGAGCGCCATGGGGGCCAGCGCGATGGGCAGCAGAGGGGTGACCTGACCGTTAAGACGCGGCAGGTGCAAGGCTACGGGCCTTTCTCATGTCCGGGGCGAACGACTCGCC
>JAPOQB010000499.1 GCA_026710965.1 Deltaproteobacteria bacterium
AGTTGCGCCGGCAACTGATACACGGCCCCGTCCAACTCGATCTCGACGTATTCACCCTCCTGCACGCCCAGGTCTTGCGCATCTCCGGGGTTCAGCGCGTCATACGGACCGGGGCTCCGCTGCGCCACCGCCGGAGCGGCCGCGCTCAGCTCATCCGAGCCGAAGATGTGATGCAGCGGCACCACCAGCATCTCGCCGGCCCGCCGCTGGCACCGCGCCGGTATCTCGGCGGTGTAGGCGGCATCGCCGTCGGGCTCGGGATCGAGCAGTCGTGTCCCCGGGGCACCCCCCGCCCCGGCCCCCGCGGCCGGGCGGCCGCAGGGCCGTGCGGGCGGACATCGGCGCCCACGAGCCGAAGCCGCCGGCGGATCCGGATTCGCCGCTGGCGTTCTCCATGGAGGGCTATCCCCAGCAGCCGCCGTCGCCGCTCATCACGCGGTTCTGGGCGCCCGGATGGAACTCGGTGCAGTCCCTGAACAAGTTTCAGTCCGAGGTGGGCGGGGCGCTGGCGGGGGGGGACCCCGGGACACGGCTGCTTGATCCCGACCCCGACGGCGATGCCGCCTACACCACCGAGATACCGGCGCCGTTCCAGCGGCGTGCCGGCGAGATGCTGGTGGTGCCGCTGCATCACATCTTCGGCTCGGATGAGCTGAGCGCGGCCGCTCCGGCGGTGGCCCAACGGAGCCCCGGTCCGTATGCCGCGCTGAACCCCGGAGATGCGCAGGACCTGGGCGTGCAGGAGGGTGAATACGTCGAGATCGAGTTGGACGGGGCCGTGTATCAGTTGCCGGCGCATCTGACGGCGGGCATGACGGCGGGTGTTGTGGGCGTCCCCATGGGAGTCGGCAGCCTTCAGGGCGTCGACATCCCGGCCTGGAGCCCGTGCCGCAGGGTGTAACGTGAGGGATGTGCTCTTACAGGTCGCGGTGGTTCTGGGGGTCCTCAACGCGCCCCTGATCCTGGCCGCGCTGCTCATCTGGCTGGAGCGGCGGTTCCTGGCCCTGCTGCAGGACCGCTACGGCCCCAACCGGGTTGGGCCGTTCGGGCTCGGCATCGTGCTGGCCGACATGATCAAGATCTTCACCAAGGAGGACTGGGTCCCGCCCTTCGCGGACCGGGCCGTGTTCGTTCTGGCGCCGGCGGTCATCGTCATCACCGGGCTCATGTCGGTGGCGGTGATACCCATCACCGAGACCATCGGGGTGAGCGATCTCAATATCGGCCTGTTGTTCTTCCTCGCCATGTCGTCCATGGGCGTCTACAGCGTGGTGCTGGCGGGCTGGGCTTCCAACAACAAGTATGCCCTGCTGGGAGGGCTCCGCGCCTCGGCCCAGATGGTCAGCTACGAGGTCTTCATGGGCCTGTCGCTGATGGGCGTGGTGCTCATGGCCGGCTCCTTCAGCCTGCGGGAGATCGTGGAGGCGCAACGGGACGTCTGGTTCATCGTCCCGCAGTGTCTCGGCTTCATTATCTTCTTCATCGCGGGACTGGCCGAGACCCATCGCCTGCCCTTCGACCTGCCCGAGGCCGAGGCCGAGCTGGTGGCGGGTTTCCATTCCGAGTACTCGGGGATGAAGTTCGGCATGTTCTTCGTCGGCGAGTACGTCGGCGTAACCGTGATCTCGGCCATGATCGTGACGCTGTTCTTCGGCGGCTGGATGGGGCCGGTGCTTCCGGGCATCGTGTGGTTCGGGCTGAAGCTGCTGTTCTTCATTCTGGTGTTCATCACGCTGCGGGCGGCATTGCCCCGGCCGCGGTTCGACCAGTTGATGTCTTTCGGTTGGAAGGTGCTCTTGCCGTTGTCGCTGCTGAACCTGGTGGTGACGGCGGGAGTGTTGCTGCTCTTGAAGGCTTGAGGAGTCGCCGATGTTGAGCATCCTACGGACCATCTGGACGGTGTTGCTGCACATGTTCCAGAAGCCTGTGACGGTCCAGTATCCGGAGGAGAAGCCCTATCTGCCGCCCCGTTACCGCGGCCGGATCATCCTGTCCCGGGACCCGGACGGCGATGAGCGTTGCGTGGGCTGCTACCTCTGCTCCGCCGCCTGCCCGGTGGATTGCATCGCCCTCCAGGCCGGGGAGCGGGAGGATGGCCGGCGCTATCCGGAGTTCTTCCGCATCAATTTCTCGCGCTGCATCTTCTGCGGGCTGTGCGAGGAGGCGTGCCCCACCTACGCCATTCAACTGACCCCGGACTTTGAGCTGTGCGACTTCGACCGGCAGAGCCTGGTCTACGAAAAAGAGGATTTGCTGATCAACGGTCCCGGCAAGTACCCGGGGTACAACTTCTACCGGGTCGCCGGCATGGCCATCAGCGGCAAGGACAAGGGGGCGTCGGAGAACGAGGA
>JAPOQB010000209.1 GCA_026710965.1 Deltaproteobacteria bacterium
GACGACGGTCACGGCGATGTTCTGCGTCAGGGAGGTGTCCCGGGGGCCGAAGGTCACCGAGGCGTTTTCGAGGCGGAAATTGACGGCCGCCGCCGTCGTGGCGGCGGTGACCACCTCGACCACGATGTCCGTGGAGCGGACCGGCAGCCGGTTCACCGTCACCGGCACGTTCAGCGTCCCGCCGCTCACGTTCTCGGCCACCGAGGCGACGTACCTATTGCTGTTTCTGGCATTGTTGCCGAAGGCGACGAAACCATCGCCGGGATCGACACTGACTTCGGTGGAGGACTGTCCGTCGAGCGACCAGCCGGGGGCGTCGGTGCGCATCGTCACCGCGAAACACCTGCCGGGCCCGCCGACCAAATAGCCGTCCTCGGACAACGGAAACCTGGCCTCGGCCTCCCTCCGGCCGGCCGGCACTCTCAGTGTCGACGGGAGGCTGGCGCCCAGGTTCTCCCTCGTGGCGGCCTGGATGCCCCTGCCCGTGCACAGGCCGGTGGGGATGTCCGTGCCCAGACGCGGGGTCAGAAAGAACGTCACCCCGCCCGCCGGGGCCGGCTCGGAAAGCGTGACTCCCACCGTTGTCACGGAGCCCGGAAAGGTGCTGGAGGTGTTGAAGGTGGCGCCCCAGGTCTTGGGTGTCTCCGCGCCGTTGACGCGGATCCTGGCCTTTCGATCCCACGATTCCCATGAAGTACGGAAACCTCCTGATGAGTTTGTAAATCGATAGTATGAGTTGTTTGCGATGCTCCAGGCCGACGTATCACGCGTTTCCTCGGCATTGGACGAGGTTCCGCCCATATCCCCGAGGCTTCCGGCATCAACATTAGCGGCACGGCCGATAACCATGAAATAAAGGGTGTTCGGCAACAGGCTGGTTCCCGCCGGCGCCGAAAAAGTCGCGGTGCCTGTAGGGAGGGAACTGGGGACCATCAGACGCGCGACGCGCTGATTCGGACGGCCATTGGCCGCGGCGGACCACAACTCGGCGCGTACTCTACTCGGTTGTTGCACAGTTAAATGGATGCCAACCTCGATGCTGGTCAGAAGATACCCGGCGCTGTTGCTCCCCGTGGTGAATCCCTGGGCCCACACGGCGTCCAGGACCCGGGCCCCAATGACGGCCTCTTGACCGATATTGCTCACCAGCACGCGGCTCTGCGCCTCGGCCGGCGCGGCGGCGAATGGGGAGACCGCGGCCATCGCGAGTGCGAGGACGACGAGAAAACCGGAAAGCCGGGCGCGGCGGCGCCCGGGAAGTGGCTCAGGCCGTGCGGAGCCTGCCGGGGTCGATGCAGCCGGTCGGCGCGCGCCGGCCACGCGCCGGGCAGGCCTGCGCGGCGCGTGCGCCGCAGACGGAGACGATGAAGCCGACCGGGGAGCGGGCCAGGCCCGCCCCGCGCCGCTCACGACGCCGGGCTTCAACCGCATCGCGCGACCCCGAAGCACGGGACGAGTCAAAGGCCAGACACTCAACAGCGGATGAGCCTTCTCGGCATCACGCCGCGCCAGGACTTGCCTGACGAGCCGTTGTCGCTGGCCGGCTTGCGGGCCGCCGAGCTGTGGTGCGCGTCGTGGAGCCTGTCACCGTGCCCGAGAGCGCCGTCCAGGACAGCGCCGGGGATCAAGTCGCCAGGCCTGAGTCCGAGGTTGGCGGGCGCGGCAGCACCCGGGACGTGGGTCAGGCCGTGCGGAACCTGCCGGGGTCTATGGAGCCGGTCGGTGCGCCCCGGCCGGGCGCACGTCATGCCGCTGGGCCGCTGGGCCGCTGGGCCGCTGGGCCGCTGGGCCGCTGGCCGCTGGCCGCTGGGCCGCTGGCCGCTGGCCGCTGGCCGCTGGCTTATTATACACGCGCGAAGCAGGTGCCGGTGTCAAGCGTCGATTCGCCTGCCTGGCTGGAGCGCCGGAACCGGCCCCCGGCGGCGATGCGTTGCGGCTTTCGTCGACGCCGCCGCCTCTGAGGAAAACGGCCGCAAGGGCCGGGCGGATGGGGGTCTGTTCCGGTCGTTGAAGCTGCATCGGCTGTCTCCGTATCCGCTGCCGGTCGAAAGGACCGGCGAGA
>JAPOQB010000135.1 GCA_026710965.1 Deltaproteobacteria bacterium
ACCTCGTCGCCACCATTCGCCCGGAAAGCATCAACGTATCGACCGAGGCCAGGGAGGACTGGCTCAAGGTAACGCTGGAATCGATTCAGCCGAAGGGGTCCGACACGATCCTGCAAGTCCGGACCGGGAACCACTCCATCACGCTCCTGCAACCAGGATTCATACGGATGGACCTTGGCGACCCCTTGTGGATCGACTTCGAAACGGAAGCGTTGAACTTCTTCGACGTCGAATCGGGGACCAATCTCAATCAATACCCGTCCGCCTGAGCAGCAGAAATCGGAAGCCCTGAACACATGTCGCTGGATACGGCCTCTTCCGGAAGCAAGCCTCCGGTCCTTTCCCGGAGCAATCTCACCTATCACCTCTACCGGCTGGTGAACCAGCCGGAAAAGATCCTGGGTCTCCTGTGCCTGGCCGTCCTGTCCGTGCTGGTGTTGGGGCCGCTTTTCGAAATCATCCACGACGCCCTGGTCTACCAGAGCTATGACCTCGCCTACAGGCCGGAGGCCAAGGTCGGCTCCTTCACCCTGTTCCACCTCGAACGCGTCTTCACCGGCCCGCTTTCCAAGGCGCTGTTCCTGAAGCCGCTGTTCAACAGCGTCGCCGTCGGCGTCTGTGTGACCGTTCTGGGCGTCGGCGTCGGAAGCGGCCTGGCGTGGCTGATGGTGCGCACCAACATCCGCTTCAAGGGCGTGTTCGGAGCGCTCGCGGTGGTGCCGTACATGATGCCGTCGTGGGTGCTGGCGCTGGCCTGGCTGAGCCTGTTCAAGAACGACCGCATCGGCGGCAACGAGGGCATGATCACCAGTTTCTTCGGCGTGCAGCCGCCCGACTGGGTCAGCTATGGCTTCTTTCCCATCGTCATCTGTCTGGCGCTGCACTACTACGCCTACGGCTTCCTGCTGATGTCGGGCGCCCTGGCGACGGTGGATTCGGAGCTGGAGGAGGCGGGCGCCATCGCCGGCATGAACCGGCGCCAACGGCTGTGGCGGATCACGTTTCCGTTGCTGCTGCCCGCGTTGGGTTCCGCCGTGGTGCTCACTTTCATCCGCATCCTGGGCACCTTCGGGACACCGGCCCTGCTGGGGCTGCCGGTGCGGTTCTTTACCTTTTCGACCCAGATCTACGCCTCGCTGAACGCGCGCAACAGCGGCGACGCGTTCGTCCTCGCCCTGGTGCTGATCGTCATGGCGATCACCTTCATCTGGATCAACAGCCGGGTGATCGGCATTCGGAAGAGCTTCGTGACCCTGACCGGCAAGGGCTTCAGGCAGCGCGAAATCAAACTCGGGGCCTGGCAATGGCCGGCCACCATCGCGGTCGCCGCCTTCCTCGTCGTGACGGTCCTGCTGCCCATGCTGATCCTGCTTTGGGAATCCCTGGTCATTACGCCGGGGGAGTATTCCCTCAAAGGCCTGACCGCGCACTTCTGGATCGGCAAGAGCGACATCGACATCGCCAACGGCGAACCCGGCATCTGGCATTCCCCAGGCATCCTGACGGCGTTGTGGAACACCATCAAGCTGGGCGTGCTGGCGGCCGTATGCAATGGCATGCTCGGGTTGCTGGTGGGCTATGCCGCGGTCCGCGGACGCGGCACGCTGCTGGCAAGGTGGCTCGAGGGCGTTGCCTTCGCCCCCTACATTTTCCCCTCCATCGCCCTCGGCGCCATCTACATCGGCATGTTCTCGACTCCCTGGGGGCCGCTGCCGGCGCTATACGGCACATTCACGATCCTGGTGCTGATCACCGTGGTCAAGAACCTGCCG
>JAPOQB010000538.1 GCA_026710965.1 Deltaproteobacteria bacterium
CAGAGTCCCCGCGGTCAGCACCCAGTCCTCGTCCTTGATCGCCTGCCACACCTCGTAGGCGAGCCGGGATTCCGTCATGGGCCGCTGGTCCATTTCCTTCTCGACCTGCTGCTGCCACTCGGCCCACTGGGTCTCGTGCTTCTCCGCCAGCGCCTTCTTGCGCTCCTCGACGCGCCCCTTCAGCGCCGCGTCGGCGTCGATGAGGGCGCCGCACGCCTGGGTGAGCGCGGGGATGGTGATGGAGGTGTCCCCCATCACCCGCAGGTCCCAGTTGTTGTGCTTGTTGTAGTCGGTGGCCCACTTGCTGATCTCGATGTCGGCGAAACCGGCGTCGACCCATTTGCAGTCCGGCGTCGTCACCACCGTGATCTCGCGGGTCTGGGTGTTGAGCTTGTGAGAGCCGCGGGTCCAGTCCACCACGTCCAACGCCATCACCAGGTCCACACCCGCGAACGCGTCGGGATTGAAGCTCATGCTCAAGGGATGGCGGTTGGGGAACCCAAGCCGCTTGCAGACATCGAAGACCGACGCGCCCACCGTCTCCGCCAGCGCCACCGTGGGTTCATAGCCCACCGGCATGTGCGCGGCGTACTCGGTGAGCAGCAACGGATTGTCCGCCTTCACCAGCATCTCCGCGGCCTGGGCGATCACCGCCTGCTCCGGTGCGATGCGCGACGGCACCTTGACCGCCGACGCCGGCGGGATCGTGATGTCGTCGGTCAGCGGGGTTTCCTGGAGCGCCGAGTCGTAGCACATGTAGATGGGCCCCTGGGGCTCGCTCATCATGATGGAGTAGGCCCGGGCGAAGGAGTCCGGCACGCCGTGGATGCTGCCGGGCTGATAGTCCCACTTGGTGAAGTTACGCACCGCGTCGCCCTGGGCGAAAGCCGTGTGGATCCAGTCGATGAACGGGCGCCGGTACTTCTCGTCCATGGGGCCGGTGGCGCCGATGACGAACACCGGGCAGCGGTCGATGTAGGCGTAGTAGACTCCCATGGGCGCGTGCAACAGCCCCACCACGTCGTGAACGATGGCGATCATGGGCTTGCCCGACGCCTTGGCGTAGCCGTGGGCAATCTGCACCGCGATCTTCTCGTGGTTGCACAGCAGCATCTCGGGGTCGTTCTCGCCGTAGTTCACCATGGAGTCGTGGAGCCCCCGGTAGCTGGCCCCCGGATTGAGGGCGACATAGGGAATATCGTAGAGCTTCATGAGGTCGACGATGACGTCCGACTGCCAGCGCTGCTCCGATTTCTTGATGTCCGACATGTGAAACCTTTCTTGATTGACGGTTTTGAAGTTCATCCCTTGAGGCTGGAACCTACTAGGCTATCCCTGGTGTCTTGTCAACGTAAGTCCCGGCTCCAGCAGCGCGGGCCGCCCAGCCCCGGTCGCTCAGGCTTGCGGGGGGTACCTACGGTTGATAAGGTCTGCGTTACCTCAACGGGAAGGAGTTTCAAATGAGCAAATCGGCAATCTGGCGGCTTGCCGCCGCCACACTTGTGGCAACTCTGGCGCTTGAAGGTCATGCAGCGGCAGCCGATCCGGCAGAGCGCGTTTTTTTCATCGAGCCGAAAGACGGAGCGGAGGTCACGAGCCCCGTGAAGGTCGTCATGGGCGTGGAAGGCATGACCATCAAGCCTTCGGGCGGGGTAGTGGCAGG
>JAPOQB010000792.1 GCA_026710965.1 Deltaproteobacteria bacterium
GCCATGGGATGCCCGTCGATGATGGTGGCGGTGGACACCACCTCCCCGGGCACGCCGAACAGGATCGAGGTGATGTCGCCGGTGGTGCCGGTGACCGCGTACATCCCGAGCAGGAAGGCGAACGCCTGCACCGGGTCCATGCTGAAGATGAACGGCAGCATGAGGGCCACCGCCCCGGGGCTGCCGATGCCGGGCAGTATCCCGACGATGAACCCCAGGAAGATGCCGATCAGCATCAGCAGGAACGTGGTCTGATCGAATACCTGGATGAGACCGGTGACGAAGGCTTCAAACATGGCTCTGCGGTAACGGGAACGGTTGGTTTCGAGTCTTCAGGTCTGAGTGCGGGGAGCCCGGAGCCCGGCCCGAGACCGCCCTGCGGCGGACGCGGACCGGACCCCGGCATCACCCACGGTTGATTCGACGCGACGGTGCGCCGCCGGTCTTAGCCCTTGGCGATGAGCGCCTTCAACTGGTCCATGAGGGGCTTGGGAGTGTTGAGCAACTCGCCGACGATCTTGGCCACGCCGTCACCCCGCCTGGGCTGCAGATTGCGGTTCTGCTTCTTCGCCAGGGCCTGGACCTGCGGGTCGTTGTACGCCTTGACAAACGCGTCGCGCATGGCCTCGACACGGTCCATCGGCACTCCGGGCGGGAGCGTGTGGACAATGCTGATCTGGTTGGTGGCGTTCATCGCCCTCAGCATGGCGATCTCGTCCTTGCTCTTCCCCTGCTCCTTGGCCAGCGCCTCGGCCGCGGGGACGCCCTTCAGCAGAGGGTGGTCCTCCTTGGTCGCACCCGCGATGATGAGGACCCGGCAGCACTTCGCGGCACCCTCGAACATGGCGATCTCGGTGCTCGCCATCGTCTGGAATGTCGTGCAGAAACCGTTGACCTCGCCGTTCTTCACCGCCAGACGCTGGGCGCCGCCGCTGGGGAATCCCGTGACGGCCTTGAAGTTGGCGCCGAAGACCGCGTTGAAGATGATCGGCTCGAGGTGGGACAGGCCGCCCTTGTCGAAGCTCGACACGATGAGCTGCTTCTTGGTCTTCACCGCATCGGCGAAGCTCTTCACGCCCGCATCCGTCCGCACCGCGCACGCGGAGTTGGCCCGGAACGCGCTCGCGACCCAGTTGAACTTTCTGCCATCGAACTTGATGCCCGCCACGCCGCGAGCCTGTTTCATCACCAGGCTGCTGCTAATGCCCGCCATCACGGTGCCGTCCCTGCGCTCGTTGTTGAACACCGTATTGGCCGCCAATGCGCTGCCGCCGCCCGCCTTGTTCTGGACCACGATGCGCGGCCCCCCGGGAATGTACTTGTGCAGAACCGGAGCGATGAGCCGGGTGGTGAGATCGGTCGTGCCGCCCGGACCGTAGCCCACGACAATGCGGATAGTCTTGCCCTTGTAGAAATCCGCCACCGCGTCAGCCCATGCCGGGCCCGCCAGGAGCAGCAAACCTACCGTCAGAACGAGAACTCGTTTAACCATGCAATGTCTCCTCTCGCGTTTGATCGTGCGATTAACCGACTTTACGGTGCCCGTGTCAAGGGGACCCCGCGTAAAAACACCCGACTGATCGGACGCCCCGAACCCGTCCTTACCGCACCTTCCGTCATTCCGGCGAAAGCCGGAATCCAGGCCGGGCGGGGCCGGCGCGGCAAAACCGTCTCTCACGCCGCGCCATCCTGTTCCTTCAACATCTCCAGCGCCTGCTCCACCAGCCGCCGCCGCAGCCGCCGCTCTTCATCCGCGTCAAGGGAGGGGTCTCCGAACACGTGCGGAATCGCCCTTCCCGACAGGATCCGCTTGGCGCCGGTGTTCTCCGACACGGACACGAGATTGGTCACGTGCACCGTCGGGATGCCGCCTCTTTCCAGTTCCTTTGCCATCGCTGCGCCGCAGCGAGTACAGGTGCCTCAGGCGGAGGTGAGGATGACGCCGTCGACGCCGTCCTCCTCCAGCGACGCCGCGATGTCCCGCGCCATGCCGGCGGCGGTCTCGATGGGCGTGCCGTTGCCCGTGGTGGAATAGAAATACTCGTGCAGCCCACCAAGCGAGCCCTCGCGCACCGCGTCCCGCAGCACGTCCAGGGGAATCAGCCGGTTGGGGTCCTCGTTCACCGCCGCGGTGAAGAAGCCGCCGTGCACGGATTCGAATTCGTCCGCGGTGAGGTGCTCCTTGCTCTCCAGCCCGTAGGCGCCGAAGTGAGTGGACAGGTACGATTTGATCCCGTCCGGATTGCCCCGGGGCACCAGCCCGCCGGTGGTGACCAGCGCCACCTTGGCGTGCCCGAGGTCACGGATGCCCGGCGCCGGCTCCACCTCCTCAAGGGCCGGCAGCGGGATCTCGGTCTCCATCGGACCGCCCGCCACCTTGGCCAGCAGCAGGTCCACGGCGCGTTCGGCCGCGCGCCTGGACGCCCGCGTGTTCCAACGGCCGCCGCGGATCAACCCCTCCTCGCTGCCCGGAGCCACGGTCTCGCCGGTCAGGATCCTGGCGATCAGGCCGGCCGATTGATCGAGGGCGGCGCGCATGTCACCCGACGACTCCCCGGTCCGGACCACCGGGATCTCGCGCCGAATCAAATCGGCGCCGGGGTTGGACAGCGCCATGGCGGTCACGACCGGGATCCCGAGCTCCGCGTTCACCGCCCGGCACACCCCCGCGCAAGCCAGGCCGTAACGGCCCGAGCCGAAGGCCGGTCCGGCGAACAGGAGGTCGGGCTTGGCCGCCGCAATCAGCTCCAGCAGCCGGGCCGTCGCCTCCTCCTCGTTCTCGGAGAAGTGGTCGTCGCCGCAGTAGACCGTGGCAACGATGCCGGCGCCCTCCCCCAGCAAGGTTTGCAGCAGCCTGCCCGGGCCGGTCGCGCCCGCCAGGTGGCCGGGAACCAGACCGGCGCTTTCCTCGCCGCCGAGGCCGGCGAAGAACTGGTTCACGTAGTGGACGATGCGTTTCATATTGCCTCCCCCAAGGGAAGTTTGATCATTGCCGCCGAGTGAAGACGGCGTCCTGATGGCGTCCTGATGGCGCCCTGATGGCGCCCTTCGACTTCGCGCCGCTAACGCGGCGCTACGCTCAGGACGAACGGGTGGAAAAGATGGATCAGGACCCCGATCGTCCTTCCACAGATTGTCCCTCATCTCCGCCTGTCTTCATCTCCGCCTGTCTTCATCTCCGCCTGTCTTCATCTCCGCCTGTCTTCATCTCCGCCTGTCTTCGTCTCCGCCTGTCTTCGTCTCCGCCTGTCTTCGTCTCCGCCTGTCTTCGTCTCCGCCTGTCTTCGTCTCCGCCTGTCTTCGTCTCCGCCTGTCTTCGTCTCCGCCTGTCTTCATGTCCGGTTGTCTTCATCGTCCCTCATCTTCATCTCCGTTCGTCGCCATCTCCGTCCGCCATCATCTCCGCGTCCTCATCCCCATTCGTCTTTTGTCTCCGTTCGTCCTGAGCGTAGCGCCGCGTCAGCGGCGCGAAGTCGAAGGGCGCCATCTCGCCGCAAACCAAATGCCCTCGCATCTTCACAAGACCATCCATGGCGCAACACCCTACCCCGGCCGGGCCGTCAGCGTGGACCCGCCAATAGGGTCGATGGCGCCGATGATGTTCTGAACCGGGATCTCCACCGTGCCGGCCACCTCCCCCTGTATCGCGCCCAGGAAGGCGTCGCCGCCGATGACCTGGTCCATGGACTCGTCGAGGCGCACCTTCTCGGGACAGTTGCCGACACTCACCATGGCATCCGCCTGGGGCGCGACGTCCACCATCCCCGGACCGTCGTCGCCGGACTCCTCTTTGGCCACCAGCACCGTGCGCAGGCCGGCCTCCTCGCAGGCCCGGCAGGCCAGCATCAGGTCGACGTCGGCCTGGCCCCCGCCGTCCTTGGTGATGACCACGGCGTCGGCAGCCACCGCGTGCCTGAGCAGGCGCGCCGCGTGAAAGGCGGTGTCCGCCTTCTCCTCGTAGGTGGCGTGGTGGTTGGCCAGCACCATGCCCGCGAACACGAGGTCGCGGTTGTGCCGGCGGTGGAGCTCGCGGATCATCGGATGGTTCAGGATGTCGTGGGTGGCGTTCTTGGTGGGCTTGGTATAGCCGTCGTTCACCAGCGCC
>JAPOQB010000471.1 GCA_026710965.1 Deltaproteobacteria bacterium
CAGTATTCGCCCGGCGGCACCTTCGACATCCGCGCCCGCTGGATGGCGCGGCACCTGCCCGCGGTCACCGGCGCCAGGGCCATCGTGCGGAACCTGCCGGGGGGCGGCGGGGTCGCCGGCTACAACCGGCTGTTCCGGCTCCCGCCGGACGGCCTGTCGCTGCTCACGGCGCACACCAAGCTGGTGGCCTTCGACATGTTCGGCCGCAAGGGAGTGAAGTACGACTACGACAAGTTCGGTTACCTGGGGCGGGTCATCCGCACCAACACCGCCGTGCTGGTACGCAAGGACCTGCCGACGGACATCGAGGGACTGCGCAAGCTCAAGCGCATCCGCATCGGCGCCTCCTCCCCCTTCAACGAGGGAATGATCGCCGAGATGTTCGACCTTCCCATCACCATCGTCCCCGGCTACGGCGGCTCCTCGGAACGCATGGCGGCCATCGCGCGCGGAGAGCTCGACGCCACCACCGCGTCCATCTCCACCGGCCTGAGGTTCAAGGACCGGGTCAACATCGCGTTTGCCTTCGTCAAGGACAAGCGCGCGCCCGACGTGCCGTCGCTGGCGGAACTGGGCGCCAAGGAGCCGTGGCGCAGCTACGCCCTGTCCTTCTCCGACATCTTCGGCACGGTGGTCACCTCCCCCGGCGTGCCCGAGGCCCGGCGGCAATACCTGAGCGCCTCGCTCAAGAAGATCACAGGGCTGGAGAAGGCGCAGAAGGAGGCCGCCAAAATGAAGCTGGTGGTCCAATGGACCGGTCCGGAAGAGCTCCGGAAGACCCTGAAACCGTTCCTGGAACTGAATGCCGAGACCACCAAGCAGCTCAAGCACGTCATCGAGCGCAAGTACGTGGGCAAGTTGAAGTAGCGCTCGCGGAGCGGACCATGGAAATCAAGTTCGGACTGATCAGCGCGGATTCCCACAGCGGCTTCGACCGCGACGCGTTCACCTCGCGCATGTCCGCCGCCAAGTGGGGCGAGCGCATTCCACAGGTGAGGGAGGTGGAGGAGGACGGCCGGAAGGTGGACCGCTGGTGCGTGTACGGCAAGCCCCGGGGCGACAACGTGGGCAACTGTCCGGCGCTCATGGGCGACCCCTTCCCCACCTACCCGCAGCATTGGGAGGACGTGCCCGCGCTGGGGTATGACCCGGTCCAACGACTCAAGGCGCTGGACGCCGACGGCGTCGACGCCGAGGTGCTGTTTCCCAACCCGCCGGGCGGCACCTTCTTCGAGTTGGACGACCCGGAGTTCGAGCTGGATGTCGTGCGCGCCTACAACGATTCCCTGGCGGAATGGACCCGGGTGAGCGACCGCTACTTCCCGGTCACCATCATTCCGTTCCTGAGCGACCCGGCGACCATCCGGGGCGAGATCGAACGGGCCACCGCGTCCGGTCACCGGGGCATCAACCTGCAAGGCGAAACGCCCGGTTCGTTGCCCCACCTCACCGATCCCTACTGGGACCCGGTGTGGGACGCGTGCCAGAGTCTGGAGGTGCCGGTGCACTTCCATGGCTCCTGCGGTGTGTCGGCGGGCCGGTCCACCCGCTTCTGGAGCGGCTACTCCCCGCGGCAGGCCCATTCGGCCATGACCAGCACCTCGGC
>JAPOQB010000659.1 GCA_026710965.1 Deltaproteobacteria bacterium
ACCGGCTATTCGAGCGTGATCAAGGAAAGCCAGGATTTCACTTTCGCCATTTTCGACGCCGACGGGCGCATGGTGACCCAGGGACTGCCGCAGCCGCTGCACATCGGCGGGATCTCGGCCCAGGTGGGCGAGGTGATCCGGGTGTTCGGCGACAACATGGTGGAAGGCGACGTCTTCATACTGAACCACCCCTATATTGCCTGCCAGAATCACGCCACGGACGTGACCGTGGTCTCTCCCGTGTTCCACGGGGAACGGCGCGTGGCCTTCATCGCCAACACCGCCCACAAGCCGGATCTGGGCGGCAAGGTGCCGGGCACCAACTCTCCGGACGCCACCGACGTCATCCAGGAAGGGCTGCTGCTGCCGGCCCTCCGGCTCTACCGCGGCGGTGAGGTCAACGAGGACATCAAGACCATCATCATGGCCAATACCCGGACGCCGGAGATCACCTGGGGCGACGTCCAGGCCCAGGCCTTGACCAACTTCTACGGCCTCCGGAAGCTCGCGGAGTTGATGGACCTGTACGGCTCGGACGACGTGACGGCGTGCTGGCGCGAGTGGATGGACATCTGCGAGGCGGAGGTGCGAAAGGCCATCGAGAAGATCCCGGACGGGGACTACGGTCCCTGCGTGGATTTTCTCGACGACGACGGGCTGGACCGGGAGCGCTCGTATCGCATCGCGGCGTCGCTGACGGTGGCCGGCGACGAAATGCACTTTTCCCTGGAGTCGTCGGAACAGGCCCGGGGGCCAGTCAATCTCCGCCCTTGTGTCATCAGGAACTTCATCGAATGCATGGTCGTGGCGGTGCTGTGCCCGGACCTGCCGGTGAACCAGGGCATCTCCCGGCCCATCCGCATTTCCTTTCCGCCTGAGGGCACGATCCTCAACCCGCGCTATCCCGCGCCGGTGAACATGTACGTCCGTCCCGCCCAGATGGTCACCTCGGTGGTGCAGATGGTGCTGGCCGAGACCCTGCCGGAGGTGGTACCGGCACCGGACAGCGGCGCCGGAGGGTCGGTGTCGATCTCCGGACAGGACGAAGACCGGGGCCGGTGGTTCTCGCTCTACGACCTCAACTGCGGCGGCGGCGGCGCGCGCGCCGAATCCGACGGCCCGGCGGTGCTGAACTCGCTGGTGATCAACGTGATGAACACCCCGGTGGAGCCCCTGGAGACGGAGTTCCCCATCCGCATCGATCGCTATGAGCTGTTCGAGGAATCGGGCGGCGCCGGGCGCTACCGGGGCGGGTTGGGCATGGTCCGGGACTGGAAGATGCTGGGGGACGAGGCCTACGTCAACCTGCGCAGCGACCGTTTCAAGCACTCCGCTCCGGGCCTGCACGGCGCCGGGGCCGCGTTGCCGTCGTCCGCCGCGCTCAACCCCGGCACCGAGCGGGAACAGACACTACCCTCCAAGGTGAGCCGGCTGCGGTTGGGAAAGGGCGACGTCTTCCGCATCCGGTACGCCGGCGGCGGCGGACGGGGCGACCCTTTCGAGCGGGAGCCGTCCAAGGTGCTGGACGACGTCCGGGACGGCTACATCAGCGCCGACACCGCCCGCGATGCGTACGGCGTAGCGGTCAGCGGCCAACCGCCGGAGGTCGACGAGGTGGAGACCCGCCGCCTCCGAAGCGCGCCCCGGAACGGGGAGGCCGCGGCGGAACGGTTGTAGCGGCGGTTTTCAAACCCGCCCCTGCCGAACGTCCGCTACACCGCGCGTGGAACCGCACACCGAAACACCGAAGAGCTGGCTCCGGGACTTCCTCCTGACCTGCGGCGCCCGTTTCGGGCTCTTCTTCGCGATGTTCCTGATCGAGCCGGTGTTCCCGGTGTACCTCAAGAACATGGGGGCGAGCCCGTTCATGATCGGCGTGGTCATGGCGGCGTTCCCGCTCGGCGCCACCTGGGTGCGGCCGCTGGTGGGCGCCTACATCGACCGCCTGGGCAGCAAGGTCTTCCTCGTGGGCGGCCTGACCATCTTCATCACCGCCGCCACGGGCTATATCTGGACCGGCTCGGTGCTGGTGGCGCTGCTCCTGCGTACCTACCACGGCTTCGGGTGGTCGGGATGCACCACGTCGATAGGCACGCTGGTGGCGGACATCTCGCCGGATCACCTGCGCGGCACCCTCATCAGCTACTCCGGGGCGGTGAGCACCGTGGCCTACTCCATCGCTCCGGCCGTGGCCTTCTGGATCGTCGGCAGTCTGGGTTTCCCGACGGTGTTCGCCAGCGGGGCGGCGGCGGCCGGGTTCGGCCTGTTGGCGGCGGTCTTGATCCCTTCGCCGACGAAGGACAAGCCCACGCCCCGGCGCCGGCGCTGGTTCGACACCTTCATCCTGCCCGCCTCCCTCCTGCCCGCCGTGAGCATGGGTCTTCTGGGGATCTCCCGCGGCAGCATCATCGCCTTCCTGTCGCTCTACGCCCTGGAAATGGGGGGAGATCCGGGCATCTGGTTCAGCGTCTTCGCGGTGGCGGTGGTGGTGGGCAGGCCCATCTTCGGCCCGCTCTCCGACCGCAAGGGCCGGCCCTTCGTGGTCATTCCAACCTACCTGCTGGCCCTGGTGGGAATGCTGGTGCTGGTGGTGGCGCGCTCGCCCATGATGCTGCTGGTCTCCGCGGGCATCCTCGGGTTCGGCTACGGCTCGGTCCATGCCGCGCTCATGACCATGGCCATCGACCTGGCGCCGCGCGATCGGTGGGGCCTCAGCATGGCCCAGTACCACCTGTTCTACGACCTCGCCATCGGCGGCGGCGGGGTGCTGGCCGGCGTCATGCTCCACTTTACCGGCAACAACTATCCCGCTATGTTCCTTGCCACCACGGCGGTGGGGCTGGCCGGGTTCGTCCTGTTCGTGACGATGTACCGGCGTGGTGCGAAACACTCGGTTCCGGTATGACCGAACGCTTCGCCAGGGGTGAAGGAACTGACGGAGGCACTCGAGACACGCTGATCCGGTAAGGCTCAAGGTCATGCGGACCCATTGGCTATGAGTGAATCGCGAACTTCGTACCGAGTCGGCATCGATGTCGGCGGTACCTTCACGGATGTCACGGTTCTGGAGGAGGGCACCGGGCAAATCCGGGAGGTCCGCAAGGTGCCGTCCAATCCCGCGGCGCCTCTGGACGTGCTCGACGGCGTGTTGGCGGACCTGCGGGCCAGGTGGGGCGCCGATTCCTTGTCCTACCTGCTCCACGGCTCCACCCACGCGCTCAATACGGTGCTGGAGGAGAAGGGCGCCCGCACCGGGCTTCTCACCACCCGGGGGTTTCGCGACGTCTACGAGATCGCGCGCCAGTGGAAGGGCCACGAGGTCTTCAATATCTTCTATCCCGGGGCCACGCGTTTCGTGCCGCGCCGCCGTGTCGCGGAGGTCTCCGAGCGTCTCGACAAGTCCGGCGAAGTCATGGTGCCGCTGGATCTGGAAGCCGTCGACGAAGCCATGCCCGGACTCATGGAACAGGGCATCGACGCCTTGGCCATCGCCTTCCTGTTCTCCTATGTGAACCCCGCCCACGAGCGGCTGGCGGCGGAGCACATCCGCTCACGCTATCCGGACCTGTTCGTGTCGCAGTCGTCGGAGGTGAATCCGGTGTGGCGCGAGTACGAGCGCACCGCCACGACAGTGCTAAATGCTTATCTCGGCCCGCGCATGGAACAGTACTTCGCCGGCATGGAGGAGACCGTGCTGGGCCATTTCCCGGGGGCGCACGCCTTCCTGATGAAATCCAACGGCGGCATCGGCGCGCCCCGGGCCATGGCCCGGTTCCCGGTCCAGACGCTCATGTCCGGTCCGGTGGCGGGGGTGGTGGCAGCCAACGAGCTGGGCGCGCGCACCGGTGCCGCCAACCTCATCTCGCTGGACATCGGCGGCACCAGCAGCGACATGTCGCTGATCCCCGGGAAACCGCTCTTCCGCACCGAATGGCAGATCGGACGCCATCCCGTGCGCGTGGATTCGGTGGAGGTGGAGAGTCTCGGGGCGGGCGGCGGCAGCCTCGCCCAGGTGCGCTACGGCAGGGGGCTTCAGGTGGGGCCGCAGAGCGCCGGGGCGGTTCCGGGACCGGCCTGCTACATGCGCGGCGGCGACCAGCCCACGTTGACCGACGCCCTGGTGCACCTGCGCCATCTGAATCCGCGGGCGCTGCTGCAGGGCGAGATGCCCATCGACGCGAAACTGTCGGCCGAGGTCATCCGGCGCGGCGTGGCGGAGCCGCTGGGCATGTCCGAGGACGAGGCGGCCCTGGGGATCCTGCGGGTGCTGGTGGCCAACATCGTTTCCTCCATGCGCACCATCACCATCGAGCGGGGCTTCAACCCCGCGGACTTCGTCCTGGCTCCGTTCGGCGGCATGGGGCCGACGCTGGCCACGGCGGTGGCCTCTTCCCTTGGCATCGGCCGTATCCTGATCCCCGAGGACCCGGGCAACTTCAGCGCCTTCGGCATGCTGCTTTCGGACCTGCGCTCCGACGCGGTGACGACCCGGGTGGTGGCGCTCACCCCGGATTCCCTCCAGGACGCAGTGGCGTCCCTTCGGGACCTCGAAGACGCGGTGCGGCGGGAGCTCGCCTCCCAGGGTCCGTCGGAGGACCAGATCCGTGTTGATTGGCTGCTGGACATGCGTTACCGTGAGCAGGCTTACGAGTTGACGGTCCCCATCGCCAAGGATCCCGCCAAGCTCAACATCGACGAGATCTGCGAACGGTTCGGCCAGGCCCACGAGCAGCGCTACGGCCACCGGGCGGACGACGAGGTGGTCGAGGTGGTCAATCTGCGAGCGTCGGCCTACGCCTCGTTGGGCAAGCCGGAGTTGTCGCGGGGCCCGGACGCCGGGACGCGGCAGCCGACCCCGGAGCGCCGCCGGGCGGTCATGTTCGACGGTGAGCACGACGTGCCGGTGTTTCGCCGGGACGATCTGGCCCCGGGCGCGGCATTGAGCGGCCCCGTCATCGTCGAGGAGAAGACCTCCACCACGGTGGTGGAGCCGGGCTGGGAGCTACGCGTCGACGGCGAGGGAAATCTGGACCTGACGAATGTTCCGCGGCCTCGATAGGTTTGGAGCCGGGCTGGAATCGCGTTGCGGGCATGGCGCGACGACGGTAGGGGCGGCCGGCGGTCGCCCTCGTGGCCGGCGACAGGATGACCCGGCGGACAAGTATGGTTAATTTGCGGGACAGACACTGAACGAAGCCTGAAGAGGCACGGAGGCATCACATGAAGATTCTGATTACGGGCGGCATGGGCGTAAATGGCGCGGTCACCGCGAGGCACCTGATCCGGGCGGGTCAGCGGCCGGTGCTGATGGACAACCGGATGGACACCTCGTTGATCTCGGACATCGAGAAGGACGTGGACCTGGTGATTGGCGACATCCTGGACCCCGAGGGCCTCGACAAGATCATCGTCGACCACGAGATCACCCACGTGGCCCACCTGGCGGCGCTGATGCCGATTCCGGCGGAAACCGATCCGGCCCTGGGCATCAAGGTCGGCGTCGACGGGACCCTGAACGTGCTCGAGATCGCACGGCACCGCAGCCTCGAACGGGTGGTGTTCACCAGCTCCAAGGCGGTCTACGGCGAGATCTTCGGGAAGCATGCGTATCCGGAGTACGTGCCGGTGAACGAGGAGCATCCTCAGAACCCGGCGGACCTCTACGGCACCATCAAGGTGTGCTGCGAGACCCTGTGCACCTACTACCAGAAGAAGTACGGGGTGAGCTCCGTGGTGCTGCGCTTCGGCTCCATCTACGGCTCCGGCAAGGAGGTGCGCCACGGCGCGCTGTCGCTCTACGGCCAGATGATCGAGAACGTCATGTCGGGGAAGGGCTTCACGGCCAGCGGCGGGGACCAGTCCAACGAGGCCCTCTACGTCGGCGACGTGGCCCGCTCCATCATCCTGGCGCTGGAGGTCAAGGACCCGGCCGAGCGCACCTTCAATATCGGCACCGGCGTGGGCGTCACGCTCCAGGACTTCAAGCGCATCCTCGGAGGGCTCTATCCGGACAGCAAGATCGAGGTCGGCTCCGGGCTGGAATTCCGTATGACCGAGAAGAAGAGCTACTGCATCTTCGACATCAGCAAGGCCACGGAGCACCTGGGCTTCACCCCGGCCTACGACCTCGAAGCCGGCATCAAGGACTACATCGCGACCATCGAGCGGCTGCGGCCGCGGTAGGGTCTACGCCGCCCCCTGCCGCTCCAGGATGTGGGTCATGTCCACCTTGGCGCCGGAGCGGCCGCAGGCGTCGACGAAGAGCTGGATGACGTCCTCGTCTTCGTCCTCGTGCTCGATCTGCCAGCCCCCCTGGTTCAAGGGGACATCGGACTGGATCGGGCCGGGCACCAGCTTGAACATGCGGCTGAGCATCTTGAGGGCCAGGTAGCGGGCGGGCTGGGGGCCGGAGTTGAAGTGCTGGTGGAACCAGCCCTCGGGCGGCGCGACCACAGAGCCGGGCTTCCAGATGAGCTGCTGTTTCTCCTCGCCCTCGGGCCACATCAGCGAATAGCCTTCGCCGGAGAGGATCATCACGTGGGCGCCGGGCCCGTGGCGGTGGGCCTTTTTGTAGCGCCCCACCGGGAACTCGGAGACGTGGGCGCCCATGTGGCTCGCCACCAGCTCGAAGAAGACCGTCTTGCTGCCCTTGCCGCGTTCCTCCCAGGCGATGGGCTCGATGTTGGCCACGTCGGGGATGAAGTTGGTCTCCAGCACCCGGTCGTTGTAGAGGCGAGCGTGGCCGCGGAAGTCCTGGTCGTCGTCGAACCGGTCCCTGAAGGCGAAGGGATTGTTCATGACGAAGTCTTCGTTGTGGAAGATGTTGTAGACCAGCGGCGCGTTGGTCACGCCCAGGAGCTTGACCTCCCGGTCGCCGGAGCCGTTGAAGTGCTGGTAGGTGGCGTTCACCGGGATGGCGAACAGGCTGCCTTCCTGCCACTCGAAGCTCTGCCCCTTGCCGTCGCTCTGCCACAGGGTGGTGGCGCCCCGGCCCGACAGCACGTACACCAACTCGTCGTAGATGTGCTTCTCCGGGTTGAGGCTCTTGCCCGGCGGGATCGTGACCACGAAGGCGTCGTCCAGATAGCCCGCCCCCTCCAGGTTGATGTAGACGCCGTGGCCGCCCTTGCGGTCCCACCACTTCATCGGCACGTCCTTCAGGTCCTCGACGAAGTAGCCCCGGATCACGTCCACGCCCTGGGACACCACCCAGCGGTCGTAGGGCGTGTCCATCACCTCCGCGTTCTTGTCGACGCGCTCGAAGTTACCGAGACTCTCTATTTTCATCCTTTTCCTCCGGCTTGCCCTTCCGCGAGGTGCCCAAGTGCCGGAACAACGGTGAATCTTCCGACAGGAGGGCGGTGCTGTTCTCCGGCAGAAACTTCTCGTAGGCTTCGAGGCTGCGGACGAAGCCGTAGAACTCCGAATCCTGTCCATAGGAGGCGGCGTAGATGGCCGTGGCCTCACCGTCGCCTTCGCCCCGCCGCTTCTGGCTCTCCCGGTAGGCTTCCGCCAGCAGAATGGTCTTTTCCTTGTTGGTCCTGGCGCGGATCTTCTTCGACTCCTCCTCGCCTTCGGAACGGTAGCGCTTGGCGATACGCTCACGTTCCGCGCGCATGCGCTCGAAAACGCTCGTCTGCACCTCGGAAGGAAGGTCCGCCCGCTTGACGCGGACGTCCACGACCACCACACCGTACTCGCCCTTGGCCTTGTCCGCGGAGCGTTTGGCCACGGCCTCCATGGCCGACTCGCGATGCTGGGCGATGATGTCGGCGAAGTTTCGTGACGCGAGCTCCTGCCGCAACTCGGAAAACACGATGTCGTCCATCAACAACTGCCCGCGTTGCTGGGTCAGCGCGGTCTTGAAGAACTGGAGCGGGTCGCTGATCTTCCAACGGGTCACGTGGTCCACCACCACGCGCTTCTTGTCCAGGGTCAGATAATCCCTGGGCTGGGCGTCACTGGCGAGAATACGCCGTTCGTACATCGTGATGTCCTCCACCAAAGGCGTTTTCCAGTGGAGGCCCGGCACGGTCACCGCGCGCTTGAACTTGCCGAACTGGGTCACCACCGCCTGCTGCCACTCGCCCACGACGAAGAAAGGCCGTACCGGCGGAAACAGAAGGACGACCAGGATGAGGCCGACAAGGGTTCCGGTGATGTATCGTTTCATTATTTGCCTCCCACTCCCGGAAATCCCGCCATCCCTTTCAAGGGCAGCAGCGGCACGACGTTTTGCGCGCCTTGTGAATCGACGATGATCTTGTCGACGTTGGGCAGCACGCGTTCGATGGCTTCGAGGTACAGTCTCTCACGTGTCACCTCGGGGGCTTTCCGGTATTCGGTCAATACCGAGTTGAACCGCGCCCCGTCTCCCTTGGCCTTCAACGTCCGCTCCTCCTTGTAGGCCTCGGCCGCCTGAATCATCTCCTGGGCTTCGCCCCGGGCCTTGGGGATGAGGTCTTCCCGGTAGCCGCGGGCCTGGTCGATGAGCTTCTCGCGGTCTTCGCGCGCCCGGACCACCTCATCGAAGGCGTCCTTGACCTGGCTGGGAGCTTCCACGGTCTGCAGCTTGACCTCGGTGATCTGTATGCCGGATTCGTAGGTATCCATCAGTTCCTGCAGGAACTCCTGGGTCTCGGTC
>JAPOQB010000438.1 GCA_026710965.1 Deltaproteobacteria bacterium
CGCGGTGCCGGCGCCCTCGGGCGCCGCGGCCGGGGCGGGCCAGATTCGCTCGACCACCCATCGGTTCGCGTGCGCGTCGTAGTCCCGCACGCGCACCATCTGGTCGACGCGGCGGACGCCCTCCGCCGTCCGCGTCTGGTGAATGACGGCCTCGATGCCGTCGACCACGCCCCGGCAGACCACCGCCCAGGGCAGCGCGTCGCTCGCCTGCATGGCGCAGGTCGCCCAGGCGCGACAGCGCCGCCTCGGCGTTGTTCGCGTGCACGGTGGCCAGCGACCCGCCGTGCCCCGTGTTCAGCGCCTGAAGCCGTTCGAGACTTCGCGGAAACGTCAAGAATCCCCGTGCCTATTGGAGAAGCGCGACCCTAAAAAGGGGGTCACAGTTGGACAGAACGGGACTCTCAGGGACAGAAACGGCTGGCAGTACGGCTGGCAGTACTCGGCATGGGCAATGACGACCCGCCACCCTCGGGTACCCGGCTGAGCCGACCAGATGCGCGAGGCCGCAACCAGCGCCCAGGCTGGCAGCGCCTCCAGTGATTCCTTCGACTCGGGGGGGAACGGCGCTGGACACTCCTTCACCGCGACGCATCGTTCTGTGCCTGCGGGTTGTCTGCCGCCGCCGCGCTTGCGCCAGATCGTACCAGGGCAAGATTTTGCCGCGCTGCGTCGGCCGCGTCCCTCCGCCAGGTCGATGCCGGCGTACGAGGCCTTGGATAGATGCAGCACGAACCGGACCCACTGCTCGATGCGCTCGGCCACGGCGCCACGCGTGTGCCGCAGTTCCGCGAGCTACTCCTCCGCACGGCTGCGTTCCGCGAAAGCGTGCACCGCCCGCGAAGAGCGGTAGCGACGCCGACACGCGCACCGACCAGTTGAGCGCGTTCGGCCGCGTGATCTCGAACGGCGGGCCGGAGGATAGGGGGTCGAGGGTACCTGAGGTCTGCACGGCGGACAGGTCGCCGCCGGCCGCAACCCTGGGCGACCACAGGGCGCGGCGGGCAGCCAGCACCAACCCCCGCTCCTGCGCGGCGATCGCGGCGTCGGGCTGCCGGAGCTCCGGGCTCTGCGCCAGCGCGTCGGCCGTCATGAAGTCGCGGAAGATGGCGAAGGCGAGCCCGCGGCCGTCACCTGGGGCCGCAGCGCCGCCCGTGCAACCCGCACCGACTGCCGCCCGGCGCGACCGAGCGGTCGGCTGCCAAGAGGTCGAGGTTGGCAGCCACCGCCTCGCGCGCCGCCGCCGCCAAGCTGAGGCGCCGCTCCTCGTTCGGCGGCTCGTCGTGCAGCAGCTCCCCCTCGGTCAGCACGCGCCACTCCGCGTGAACGCCGATGGCCCACGCCGTCGCCACCTTCAGCGTCAGGCGCCGGTTGCGCCGGAAGTCGACCGGCAGGCGTCCGGCGTCCTCGCCCGCGAGAATCCCCTGCACATGGAGCGCCATGCGTCGCCCGATCCGCTGCGCGTCGGTGTCGAGGTAGAGGATCGTCAAGAGGCCCTGCCGACCTCGCTCCGGCCCCAGTAGGAGACAAGCTGCAGGTGCGGGGGGCTGAAGCATCGCTGCGGCAGGCCGAAGCCCGCGCCAGCAACGCCGCGGCGCACCTGCTGCGCGTCCGCCGCCCCTACGAGAACGACAACGCCGCGCGCACGGACCTTGATGCGGCAACCGCCGCCACCGAGTCGGCCGACGCGCAGGTGGAGTCGTTGGCGCGCCGGCTGGACCTCGCCCCGACGGCAGGTCGCCTACACGCGCCCGACGGTGCCGGCCGCGGGAGCCATCGCCAACGGGCTCGCAGAGGCGAACGAGATCGCGTCCCCCGGGCGGCCGGTGGTCGCGCTACCGTCCGGCTCGGCCCCCGAGGTCGGCTCTGCCGTGGCCGAAGCGCTGAACCGTCAGATCCGCGAGGGGATGCCGGTCGCGATGGCCTTCGACGCCATCCCGGACGCGCAGTTCGACGGCGCGGTGACGGAGGTCCGCGTCACGACGACCCCCACCGGAACGACATTTCCCGTGACCGTCCCGCTCGGCCCCGACGCCTCGGAGACCCGGTCGGGGCTGGCAGCCGTGGTCGACATCGTGTTCGGAGACGAGGACACCCGCGCGCGGTCCGTCGTGCCGGCGCACGCGGTGGTCGAGGAGCCGTCCGGCCGGCTTCCCGTTCGTGGCCGAGCCGGACGGCGACGGCTTGGCTATCCTGCGGAACCGGCGGGTCACGGTCGGCGCCTTCGCCCCGAGCGGCCTCGAAGTACTCGAGGGGCTCGGTAACGGGGATCGGGCCGTCGCCGCCGGCGTCCACCGGCTGCAGGACGGCGACGGCGTGCGGTTCGACCCTGCCGAGGCCCCCTGACACGGCCCTGACCCGCGCCGCCATCGAGAAGAACCCCCCGCTCGAGTATGCCTGTGCGGCCCTTGCGCGGCGCGCCTACTATTGGTATCATTCCCCGCTTGGCCATGAAGACCGACACCGCGATTCGCGCCCGTCGGCTCGCCCTACGCCTACCGCAGCGCGTCGTGGCACACCGAGCGCAGGTATCCGAAACACAATTGCGAAAATGGGAGCGCGGCCTGGAATTGCCCGACCGGGACTCGGTAAACCGCATCGCGCACGTTCTAGATCTCGACCCTCACTTCCTTATTGGCGCCCAGTTGGAATACGCAACGAAGGCTACTCCCGGTGAGGGCTACACAACCGCGACGGCAGGTAATGGCGCCATTGTTCGCAGGCGGCTCGAGCCTCCTGCGCGCATGAGAAGCGTTCTGGATCTGTTTTGTGGCTCAGGAGGATTATCCTACGGGTTCGAACAATCCGGCGGCTTCCTTACAACCTGCGGCATTGACCTCTTGCCCGATCGCATACAAACCTTCGTCGCTAACCACAAACACGCCAACGCCATCGCTGGTGATATTCGCCGCTACTCCTTCCGCCAACTACATGACTTCTCTGGTGACGTCGCTGTCGTTGTCGGTGGCCCACCCTGCCAAGGATTCTCGTCGATTCGGCCATTTCGCACTCTAACCGAGGGAGACCCTCGCAACTCCCTTGGTGAACACTACGTACTGGCGATCCGCCATCTCAAACCCGAGTGGTTCGTCTTTGAAAACGTAGTCGGACTCTTGACACATGAACGCGGCGCCCGCCTGCACTCGCTCCTGGACGGGCTCCACCGTGCCGGCTATACTGTTGATTGGCGTGTGATTAACGTCGCATCCTACGGCATTCCTCAATACCGGGAGCGTGTTGTCATTGTTGGCAATCGCCTGCGGATAAAGTTCCTCTGGCCCAACCCTACACACCGCGCACTGTACAGGAGCATGGCAGGCACTCGCGGTCGGCTTGTGCAAAGCACTCCGCTATTTGATGCGCCGGTTCCCGACGCGGTCACAACGATGGAAGCCATAGGTGATTTGCCTGCGGTCGCTGCTGGCGAAGAGGCCACTAGCTACGTCGCTGGCCCGAGGACCCGCTACCAAGCCCTGATGCGCGCTGGCGCCCCGCAATTGTCCCTGCACAAGGCGACGTACCACTCACCGCGGATGCTCCAGATCATTCGACATGCCGGCTCCAACATCTCCGCACTGCCGCGCGGCATGGTTACCAGTGGATTCACATCGTGCTATAGCCGACTAGACCCCGACCGACCGAGCACCACGTTAACTGTGAATTTCGTCCATCCAGCGTCGAACAGGTGCATACACCCCTACCAGCATAGAGCCCTTACTCCTCGGGAGGGCGCAAGGATACAGGGTTTTCCTGATCGCTTCCAATTCCGCGGCACTCGCAGCCAGATCGTGAAGCAAATCGGAAACGCCGTGCCACCACTCTTAGGCCAACGCATTGCTGAGGCTATAGTGCGATCTGAGGAAGTCCGCGAGCTGATCGGCTAGGCGGCCGTGGAAGAAGCACATCCCTGGAGCCGGAGGAGCGGCGCAGAAACGTCTCGTAACCCTCACCGGTGTCCCGGCGGACGACGCTCCCCCACGCCGCGTTGGCTTCCAGCGTCCTCGCGTCGATGCCGACTGTCTTGCCGCGGACCAGGGCCGGCGTCGGCCAGACGCTGCAGCACCTAGAGTGAAGACCGCCTCAGTGCGTTCCACGTCAATCCGCCGGCGGGTGCGCGACACCGTCGACTGGTCCGGCGGCGCCTCGTTGCAGCGCCAGGTCCAGGAACTGGCCGCAGGCTCAGCGAATCGGCCGCCCGCCACGCGATGGCGCGGTCCGAGTCCAGACCCTCGAAGTAGCCGACCAGCAGCAGCCGGAAGTAGCGGCCCGAGGCCAGACTCGGCCGGCCGACCCCGTCGGCATAGAACTTCGCGCACTGGCTCTCGACGAAGGCATCGAACCCGGCCTTGTCCAGAACACGATTGAGGCGTTCGTAGAACGGGTCCACCGCCGCGCCCCGGAAGGTCCGCGCTGGCCAACCCACATCGACGGCCGCCGCCCACGGCGGCGGCGTTTGCCCATTGCCATTGGGCGAGAGTGCAGTACGTGGCATCGCGCTTGTCGATCCCCTATCGGGAGCTCTACCACAGGGCTTGCTAGGCTTCTTTGGGCGACATTCTCTTCACGCGTCGGTCACGCCAGAGATCGTCGGCGGCCTAGCCAGTGGACAACGGTCAGGGTCACGATAGACCACTTCCATCGAGTTCATCCCTGCGGCATTTATGACTGCAGTCTTGCCGCTGTCGCCTTCCGTATTACTGAAATTGAAGTGGTCATCAAGCAACGTACCAACGCGTACCTCCCAAATCCAGACTACGGTGCCCCGTGAGTCCTTGCCACGGCGATAGACGCCGTTGCTGTCCGCGAGCACATATCTCAGGACGATATGTGGTCCCGGCTTTACTAGATGGCCCTTGGGCTTATTGTTTTCCAAGGCGACTTTCAATTCAAGGTCTTCACAGCCCGGACCATGTCCAAGCAGATCGGGAAATTTATGCGGGCCATTGGCTTCGAAGCGACCATCAGATGCCTTTACTATGGCGCCACGATAGAGGTTGCCAACAATCGCGGACAGGTTGGCGAGTTCAATGAGCCGCGAGAGTCGGTCGCTGCCACTTTCTAACAGCTGTGCGTCGATGCCGTCGAGAGAAAGGTGTACCTGTGCAATGCTCTGACCAACAATCGCAAGCGAAAGTCCGAATTCGTCAAGCGAGGCTTGGTGATGGAGGTGTTTCCGTTGTGGAGTTCGTGGCGTCCGAGTGGGTCGTGTGCTCCAGGACAGCAGTTCACGGGGATGCGTTCGCAGGGCTCGCGCAAGTCGAAGTATGTTGAGAACGCCCACGTTCCGCTCACCACGCTCGATGCCGCCTACGTAGGTGCGGTGGAGGCCGGTGAGTTCTGCGAGACCTTCCTGCGACAGAGCCGCGTCCTGACGAAGTTCACGAAGTCTCTCTCCGAAGGACTGAAGGTCGCGATTCGGTGGCACAATGGACTTCAGTAGAACACGATGACGACTATAAATCGACAGCCTATGAGTAGCAGCAAAGGACGGTTGCGTCTGGTTGTGGGGCCGGGACCACGCTCTCTAGAGGTGCATCCAGTAGGCTGTTGCCTGCCGTTCTCGGGGGTCGGTTGCTTGGGGGGACGCGATGGACACCGTGGACCGTGCAACGAGATCGCGCATGATGGCGGAAGTCCGCAGCAGGAATACGCGACCTGAACTTGCTCTGAGGCGAGCGGTTCACGCGCGCGGACTTCGATTTCGTTTGCACGATCGGAGACTCGCTGGCACTCCGGATCTCGTGTTTCGGCGATTCGGCGCGGTGTGCTTCGTTCACGGGTGCTTTTGGCACAGGCATGTTGGGTGCCCGCACACGACCACACCCACCACGCGCCGGAGTTTCTGGCAAGCGAAGTTCGACGCGAACGTGGAACGAGACCGCCGGAACCGACGTGACCTACTCCGGGCGGGCTGGCGGGTCGCGATCATATGGGAATGCACGTTGCGCAAGCGAACTGTGGAGGTCGCCGAGCACCTGGAACGGTGGCTCCGCGGAAAGGAGCCGGTTTTCTACGCGCCCGACCGCCGAAGGTAAACACGGGCAGCCAGATTCTCGAAGGGCTGCGCCTGCCTCAACCTCGGCTTGCGTGTAAGCGGAATACCACGCGACACCTGCCGAAGACCTCCCGCGTACCTCCCGTCCGACTCACGGTTCGTCTTCAGCGGATAGAGCCGGGTGCCGGAAGCGTCTGCGCCCGGTAGCGTCTGCGGCCGGTAGCCCCGCACCGGAGGTGGTCCTGCTCAGCGCTCGTTGCCTGTGATCGTCCGATTCGCCAACGATCCTCGTCAACGTGCTGCACCGCTACATCGCGGTACCCCGATCGTCGTCTTCTGCGTCCGCCAGTCCGCGGCACCCTCGCCCGTCGACGGCCACGCCCGGCTCGGGTTGACGCTCCCAGCGGCGGCGGCCAGCCTGGCTCCAGCCACGGGTAGATGGCGTGCCGCAGCCGTTACGCTTGCTGCGGAACACGGTCCCGTCTGGCGGACCACGGACGACATTCCCACCGCGCGAGGGTGACCGACGCGCCGCTATGCGTCGGTGCGGCCAGAGATGGCCGACCAGCTGGGCATCAGCAAATCCGAGGCTCCAACTTGCGCATGCCCTCGTCCGCCTCCAGCTTCCACGCCGCCCGCAGCGTCCACTGCCCGTGTTCCCCTGCGGCACCCCTCAATATGAACGGGACGCCCCTGCACGGCAGAACTTCGATCAGGACGACCAGCTGCCCGCGAAAGACCGGGCTGGGTTCGTGGGCACCGGACGGCCATGACGGATAGACGCTATCCTCACCCGCCCGAACTGCCCATCTGCCAGCTGCGAGGGTTGACAGGGCGGCGCCGCTCCAACGTCTCCACCTTACCGAACGCGACTTCTACTGCGTCGACGCGGGTCGGGACGCCATGCAGACGACGCTCACGTCTTTCAGGCAACTCCGATCGTCCTCGGTTCCGGTACGTCGTCCGACAATACCGCCGCACTATTTCATCCTCAGGTAGAACCGGACCGCCCTCAGAACCTCGATTACACCGCTCAGGTCGTCGCGCACCGCACACTGCTTGACGAACCGGTGCAGGCGGGCCTTTCCATCGCGCGTGAGATCCCGATGCAGTCTATTCCCGATCGACGTGCTATGGGTCACCGCTCCCGGATGTTCAGACAGAAACACTTCGACGAATTCTTGTGGCAGCAGATCCTCCAGCTCCCACTTCAGCCTCTTGTAGCAGGCGTTCGCATGATGGAAGGCCTTTTCAACAGTCCCCGGATCTAGACTGTTTGGTAGCGGCATGACGGGCCAGAGGCGAAAAACGTCTCTGTACTCTAAGATGCTCGCATCGAACGCCCGCACCGCTTTGACCGCCTGTTTTCCGGCGTCGTCATTGTCAAACAGCCCAATAAACCGATAGCGTAGACTGCCATTCTCCGAAAGGCAGTTGCGCGCTAGGTCCCTCAGAACCCACAGTCGCCGACACAGATTTCGGGTTCCTCCATGATGGCCGACCCCAGCCGCAACGATTGCGAGGTCCCGCCCCAGCAGGTCCGTTCCCGTCGCCTCGTATTCCAGGCGGGCTGCCAGCTGAAACAGTTCGGCATCAGTAGTCCCCTCGACCAGAACCGTCCGGTTCCGGATGATCAATCCTTCCCCCATCGCGTAACGAGCGACGAAATCGAGTTCCTCGGCCACCGCCCCTCAATCCGCCTTCCCCCTGCCGGCCGTCGGCGGCCGCAAGAACGGGCCGTTGAAACCGAAGGAGACGCGACAGGCAAGTCGCATTCCTGGCCTCAGGTCACGCAGCCCAAATTCCTCCGGCCTCAATGGGACCGGCGTGTTGTTGAACTTCTGAACACGCGCCATGGCCCGCGTGCCGTAGTCCGATCCCACCACTGCCTGCACTGTCTGGAGAGTCCTTCCATCCTCCGTCCGCAACCAGCGCAGCCGCTGCGGTACCCGGACGAACTGCTCGCCCTCGCGCCAAAGCTGCCTCAACGACCGGAAGACCTCGCCGCCCTCAACCGCCCGACCGTTCTGGAAAAGAAGAATCGCGTACTCCAAACGTGTCTGAGGCGTCATCCTATAGTCAGTAGCCTGCAATTGCTCAACGAGCTCCAATTGCCGCTTGAACGCGTATGGCTCACTCACGCACAGCAGATCGAATGTTAAGCGAATGATCTGCATGTTACCTCGGCCGGCCGGATGAAGTAGTACGTCAAGCGCCCGCCGTCGGTTCGCCTCTGGCACGTCAGACAAACCCATTCTCGATGAGATGCCATTCCCTTCCGCGAGCACTGTCCACGCCTTGACTAGGACATCAACGGCCCGCGCAGGCTCCATCTCCTGGGCCATCGGCGGTGTCTGATGGAACAAGATATCCAACGCCTTGTCGGCCAGAGCGCCAAGCTGGGGCACCCGATAGTCGACCTCATTCGCGGAAAGTGCGGACGCGATAAGTCCCAAGGCCTCAATGCACTGCTCGACCACTTGGGCCGGCGGCGCACCCTCGATCTGCAGGAGGTTCTTTACGCAGGTCTCGATAACGAACGAATTGGTTGGATTCTCCTCGTAGGCCTTGCGCGTCGCCTCATTCGCCAGTCGCTGCAATTCACGGACTCGGTCACTCGGAGCGCCCCTCGCCGACTCATTGTTGGCCAGGTCGAGATAAGCGTTGGCAAGTGAGTTCCATAGATTGAGATTCGACTCTGATCCGGGCGTGTAATCGATAGAGTGTAGGGCGTATTCAATGTCCTCAATGGCTCTGCTGAGAAGAGCAACCCTCTCGTCGATCGTCACCCCGTAGAGCCTCTCATCTAGCTTTGCAATCCGTCGGCGTGAAATCGCAGTGTGATGGCGAAAGGCTCGGCTGCCACCACGTAGGGATAGGGGCATACCGTCCAGCGTGTCTAGGACCTCCCGCCACAGCAAAGCGAAGCTACCGTGACCACGGTCAGGGTCGATCTTGAGAATCGATGTCGCGAAGTCCTCGCCTATAGATCGGTAGGCACGATCTCCCAACGCCGGTTTTTGGGCAATTCGACGCAGCAAAAGAAAGCGCAGATGTTCCGCGTCCTTGGCCTCGGCAAAACCGAGTTCCTTGCGCAGCGGGAAGTCGTAGAAAAGCGCGTTAATCAGGAATCGGCCCAAGATGTCGTGGATAAGGGTCCAGTATTTTTCTCCCTGTGATGAAATACGCACCAACCCCAGCGCGGCCAAGTCCGCCCTTGAGTCTTCTAGAAGGTGCGACAGCGGCCATTCACCCGCCGACGACGGCAACAAGGCCTCGGGTAAAGGGAGACGCTCGGAACTTAATGCGGCTATCTCCAAGAGCGCGCTTCGCATCGCCGAATCGTCGGTGTTCCGCTTAAATGAGCGATACATCCATTCTTGGATCGATTCTGTCAGGTCGTACTGCCCCTGAATCCAGAAAGACAGGGTCACCCAAAAAGCCACGGTGCCTTCCAGATAGCGGACCGTATGGTCTCGATAGAAGCGCACCCACTGAGACTCGTGTCGTTGCTTGCCGTAAACGCGAAGGAAACGGTTGAGGTGGCGACCAAGCAGGCGCGCCTCCTCCTGACTGATGACGTGGGTCAACTCCGCCACCTTCTTGAAGATGGAAGTGTTGTAGAAGGACAATCCCAGGATAGTGCTAGTGACGATCAAGACGCACACTGGTCGTCCAGACTTCTGCATTTCGTTGCGAAAGCTAACAAGCTCACTGTCGCGATACTGCCAGTGCAAGCTGTCGAAAACGATCAACCACGGGGTCTCGTAGCGGCGTGAAGTGGGTTCGTCCTTGCGATTCTGTGGTTGTGCAGCGTCGGTTCCGACGGTCGGTTCAATACTACTCCGGCTCTCGGTCTCAAATTTGCTGTGCACGCGCTTCAAGAAGTTCACGATCGGCAACGCTTCTGGGACGAAAGGGAAAGGCTTCGCGAATAAAACTGGATAGCCCAGCCTTGCGCATTCCCACGCCAGAACGCGCGCTAACGTCGTCCCCCCGGCTCCAGACTCTGAGGCTATATATGCAATACAATTCTCTTCGGACCCGGCAATGTCGAGCTTCCGCAGAAACTTGCTCAAGGTCTGCGCCGCCTCGGAGTCACGGACCCACGGCAACCCCGCGGCGTAGGGACGCCACGAGGTTGCTGGATCGCGAAAAAAGCCTTCAAGGTCCTCCTCCGAAAGTTCTTCTGGCGTGAGCGGTGTGAGGTCTCGTTCCTCAAGGAGCGAGTACGAGTCCAAGATGGGGCGCTCTGGCTCATCGGCTTCAGTTATGTCGATCCGATGGAACGCCTGATCGAGGTCGCGGACACGAATGACCCGTTGAGCTTTTGGGTAGGTCGTCGCGTAGCGATGCCGGATATCGTCGACCAACTGGCCTACCGGCAGGCGCAAGAGGCTTACGAGGGCAACGCCGCCTATTCCGTCAACCCACTCTTGAAGCGCTTCCTCAGCATCAGGCGCAGTCGAAGCGAAGGTGAGAAACGGGCGAAAATCCGAAGACCAGAGGTCGGTGAGTTCGGGTGGGACCGGGGTCTCGCCACCAGAGACTACCAAAAGTTCACGGGCTTCGGAACGTCGCAGTGCGTCCAACATCGTTACCCGTCGCAGTTGGCTCCTAAAATCGGACGGGGCCTCGTCCACTTGGCGGCCACGGAGGAGATAGATCGGCAAACAGCGCTGCGGCAATTCGATACGGGAAGGATCGCTATCGATGATCTGAATGAAGCCGCGCTTGCGGGTCATGGGGTCGCTGAAGGTGGCAGCGGCCTCCAGCGCGTTGAGCATGTCGGGGTCGTGGGTCTCTAAGAGGACGAGCCGCCAAGGTAATCCGAGAAACGCAAGAAGGGCGTCTTGGTCGGGCGGATCTTTTGGCAGCCGGCGGACCCACAAGGCGACGTCCCTGTTTTCCAGGTTCGACAGCAGTTTGTCCGAAACCGCGTCGATACGGATTAGTGCCTTCTCGATCACGTCCGGTCTCCTGGATGGTGTCGGAGCACAGGTGAGTCCCGCACAACGGCAGTTCTCTCATCACGGGCGCTGACGGGTAGAGGGGAAAGCAACATGGGCCGCTGGGTGGTAGTGGTCAAGTTTGGTTCACTCGCGGTGTCGGCCCGAATGCCATCCCCAGAGGAGGCCCCAGAGATACGCGCCGACCACGAGCCGGACGGCGCTCGAGATCGAGATGTTGCCGCCGTTCACTTCAGAGCAGACCGCCCAGATGAAGAACGCACCGAGACAGAGCCACAAACAGAATCGGCCCCACGGACCCATCCAGTGAGCCCCTACGCCTCAACGACATTCGCGGGCGTCTCAGAACCCGATCTGACGCTGACCGTCGTCATCGAACCGCGGAGGGCGCACGGCACCGGGACTCGCCAGCCACCGATCCCAACGGGCTTCGCGGATGGCCGAGATGCGGGCGTGCTCCCGCTCGGTCATCGGGTACGACCGCTTCGTGCCCGTGACCATGTCGACCGGCCGGAACACGTCGGCGCGGAAGGCCCGGAGCGCAACCGCTTCGGCTCCAGCCTGGTCGCCGGCCATCCGGAGTTCTCGATACTCCGCCGCCAGAGCCTCGCGGGTCGGTTGGGGGATTCGGGACGCCGCCAGAGCTTGCTGTTGTTCATCTGTCTGCCTCACAACTGCCGGGTGAACGATGGGCATCGGTCGGGGGCGGGAGGACGCCCCCGGCCAACCCGAGCTCTCCAACGATTGTAGCGAACTCAGGCCGCGGCGGTCGCCTCGCGCTCCTCCAGCAACGTCACGATGTCCCGTATGCTCCAGAGCGGTCTCGGTGACGCCGGCCGCCTGGGCCGGCGACGTGCGGACGGTCCGATGAATCCGCGCGAAGTTGTAGTAGAGGAAGCGGATTGCCGTCGCCGCGGCGTGATTCTCCAGCTTCTTCGAGAAGGCGTTGGTCAGCCGGGTGTAGCGGCGGATCGACATCCGCATCGTGAGGTTCTGGCGCTCGACGTAGCTGGTCGAGATTTACTTCGGGTTGGGGTCGCCCAGGACCGGCCGCGGGTTGCAGTTCTGGCAGACGACCGGGCTGTAGCGCCGCTCGCTCTCCTGGTCGATGGCGTAGAGACCTTGATGAGCTGGGCGTAGTCGATCTCGCAGCCGAACGCCGACTCGACCGCCTCGACGTAGGGTTGGTGCCCGTCCGTGGTGAGTTGGATCCGGTGCCGGAGCCGGCCGGCGAGATCGGTCATGAAGGCGTGCGCCGAGTGCCCGTCCCGCGGTCCGATGTACCACGCCGGGATCAGCTTCGACTCGGCGTCGATCGCGACCCAAGTCCACACGTCGCCGGCTTCCTGGGGCGCCCGCTTCGCCTTCTCGACGTTCTTCTGCTTCGCGTAGACGAACTGCCAGATTTCGTCGCACTCCAGCCGCCGGCAGTTGAGGTGAGCGTCGCGTCCTGGTACTCGGCGCAGACGCGCCCGAGGTCGAGGATCAGCTTGAGGATCGTCGGCTTCGAGACGCCCGTCATGCGAGCCGTCGCGCGGATGCTGTTGCCCTCGACCAGGACGGCGATGACGCGGCAGCGACGGTCGGTCGACAGCTTGCTCATTCATCCGATTATACCATTACCGCTCAAGCATAAGGGCGCGATGAAGGCGTTTCGGTGGCAGGGCGGGCTGCACATCGAACCGGAGAACGCGGAGGAAGTTGAAGAATTGGTTGCGTTCGCGAAGGTGCTAGGCGGCGTTCGGATCGAACAGCAGGTTGACGGCCCACCAATTTCCGGCGTCGAGACAGGTAACGAGGAGTCGGTCGCTCGGGTCTAGTACAGGTCGGACAAGATCGAATACTCCGTGAGCATTGGTCGCGGTCGCAGGTCGGGTCGCGGGCAGGCCGTGGCCCGGCCGTACCGGGTACTACCCCTCGACCGGAGGGTTTCCGCTCTGCTCCACGCGCTGAGGAACCCTGTCACGGACCACCACTCGGTAGTAGCACCCGCAATTCGGGCACGCCACCCCACCGTTCCTGCCTCCGAGACGCACCGAGAACAGCATCGGATTCTGACGGTCGCAGTTGGCGCACATCCAAGCGACGTTGTTCCCGAGGCGGGTTGCCCGCTTGGTCGTTTCGTCCAACAGACTGAGCTCGACGTCGGTCATTGCGCTCCCCCGTCGTGCTTCCGCTTCGCCCACCGCGCCGCGCTGGCCTTGCGGGCGATCTCCGCGCGGCGCTCGGGCGACAGCGTGGCTGCCCGCGCTTTCCCGCCCTTCAGTCCGCCGCGGCGGCCGAGCGACACGGCCGCGGGATCCTTCTGCGGCTCGGTCTTGGCGATGACGCTCTGGATCGTTCCGAACGCTGCCTGATTCTCGTCTCTGCTCATGCCGGCGATGATGACCGGGCGTAGCCTGCCCGGTCAAGGATCGGCCGCGGTCGCGGATTATCGCGACAGCACCTGGACCGGCCGCTCGCGGGCCGGATTGAACCGGTCGATCTGGAGTCGGGCCATCAGCTTCGAGAGGCCCTGGCGGGTGACGCCCAGCTCGCCGGCGGCGCGGGCGACGCTTCGGTGCCGCCCCAGGGCGTCGCGCACCATCGCGCGTTCGAGGTCCTCGCGGGCCTCGGCCAGCGTCGGCCGCCGCTCGGCGGCGACCGTTCGCCGGAAGGCGGACGGCAGGGCGTCCGGGCCGACGGGGCCGTAGCGCGGCCCGGTGACCGTGAGGTTGGCGAGCACGTTCTGCAGCTCGCGGACGTTGCCGGGCCAGGAGTGCGACGCAAGCGCCGTGACCGTCTCCCGCGCCAGGGTCGCGCGGCCGCCGGCCGCCGCCGCGGCGGCTTTTCAACAGGTGGTCGCGGAGCCGGGGGCGGCGCGCCCACGCCCGCCCCCACGCGGCGGCGCGGGGCCGACCACGCGCCCGAACG
>JAPOQB010000557.1 GCA_026710965.1 Deltaproteobacteria bacterium
CCCCGCCCCACGTGTCAGGCGACTTGCCGAAGCTCCAATCGTTCCCGCTCGCTTCGTGCAGCCGCTCATACATCCCGCGCGCTACCGGCGTGACGTTCCAGCCTATGTCGATCACCGCATATACGACGGTGGCGAAAATGTACCTCAGTGCCATATCCCGCCGAGCGTAGTACCCCCCGCTTCCTGTGGCAACTTCCCATCGGGGCGACCACTGTGTGGTACCCCAGGGTCCGTCGTCCGGCCTCCATCAACCGGTGCCGGACCGCCACCACTGTGCGAGCGGCAGCGGAGGCGGGATCCTGCCGTGAGCGCGGTACAACTGGAGCTGTTCGCCTCCGACGGTATTTCACTGGCTGAGCACGCCGCGGTCCATGCGCGCTACCGATGACCGCCCGCGGGCGCCGGCGGCGCTTCCGGCATCGTGGCTTCCAGCATCGTGACTGTCGCCAGCGCGCGTCACGGGCGGAGGTGTGTGACGGCAGTTACCGCCGGCGATCTTCCGAAACCGGCTCCCACTTGCCGCCGACCAGGGAGACCAAATGGCCGTTCCCCTCGCTGCCCACGATCTCAGCCACGGTTCCGTTCCAGACGCTCCCGTTCTCGGTCACCACCAGCAGCCGGGCTCCCGGCGATACCCTCGTATCCGTCGCCGCGCCCCACTGCCGTTGCCGCTCAGATCCAACCTCACGGTAGACCTCTCGGGGCCGCGCACAGACAACTCCGTCCAGCAGGGCGGCAGCACTGCTCTCCCGGGAGGCCGTACGTGACGCCGTACGCGCCTGCACCAACGCCATGCGAAGTCGTGCACCGCAACCGCAGCGCACCTCCTCACGCAGATCGCTCGGCAGCCGCGGCGCACTACCGCATACCGGGCAGCTCAACCGGGGGCGCGGCAGTTTGCGGCGTCTCACTCAACCCACTCCGAATTCAAACACGCGGCTTCCCGTGTGCCGTTGGGACGCGATGCGCCTAGATCAGATTCGCTGCCGCCCGCACCGGGATCAGCGCCTCAATCAGCATGATGCCTCTCAAATCGGAACATCGCGTCACCAGCCTCGTTCCCCCAGAATACCGTCTGCCCGTTATGTCGTCATCAAATCGATATCGGCTCCGTCGGGCCAAGCTCCGTTCCGTTCGACAGGTGCACTTCCACCCCGCACACACTGTCCAGCGTCCGGTCTTCCCGCCCGCGCGGCGCTACTCTACCGGCAGATGCGCCACCACCCCCGCGTGGTCCGAGGGCCACTGCCCTGTAGCCAGGCGGTCTTCCGGCTTGTCCCCCACGGTCGCGGTGCGGATCGATGCCGACTCCCTCAGCTTCACTCCCTTCACGAAGATCTGGTCGATTCGCATGTACAGCTCACTCATCTCGTTCCTCAGGTCCGCTGCCTGACAACACGTGTTGCCGCTTCCCGCTGCGTCCTGCTGCCAAGCGTCCATATATCCCGCGGCCAGCAGAAGCTGATACGCCGGTCCGGCCGGCGCCGGCGTGTTGAAGTCTCCCAGCAGGATCACCGGCAGTTCCTCTTCGCTCAGGCTGCCCACCAGTTCCCGTGCCTGGGCGCCTCGAATCGCTTGCATCGCCTGTTTCTGCGCTTCCGGGAGCGCTTCCAGCGTTGTCTCCAGGTGGGTGTTCACCACCCGGTACGTCACCCCTCCCACCGTCGCGTCTACCGCCGCATATCCTCTCTTCACCTTGATGTCGCCCCCTGGGATCGGCAGCTGCAGGGGAAGCAGCGTCATGTAGGTTGCGCTCGTCGCCCGCGACACCTCCACATCGCTGCGCGCCAGGATCAGATCGTAGTCCGTCACCCCTGAGCCAAACAGCTCGATCACCGCATTCTCGACCTCCGCGGCGACCTTGTAGTTGAGGCCCTCCGCCTCCAGGGCGCTCATCAGTACCTCGCGGAAGTTGAACTCCGGGTTCGCCTGGTGGCGTATCACGGACACTTCCTGCAGCCCAATGAGGTGCGGACGCTCTTCCTTCACCAACTTGGCTATCGCGGCGAGCCGACCGGGGACGTCGGACGCCTCCACGTTACGGTACATCCGGTCGACTTCCGCGAGGAGCAGCGCCGGGTCCGTGATGGCGAACAATCCTGCCAGCTCGGTCCCGATGTACAGGTTGTACGTCATCACCGTGAGGTCCGACGGCGGCCGTTCCGCCATCCGATTGCACCCGGCCAGCACTACGGCCAGCGCCGTAAGCGAAACTACGATCGCGATCTTGGGCCTCGTCATGCGTATCTCTCCACTTTGATTGCGGGGCGGCGCGGTGGCGGACGCTTCGCGGGCACCCTGCGGATGCGTATCGGCCACCGGCGCCCTCTGCCGTTCCAAACGAGACGAACCGTACTCGATTATCCTCTGTCAGAGAACAGGGGGACCGGCCTGGTTGACGCTGACGGCGTCCTCGCACGAGACCCCGATCGCCATCGCGGGGCGCACTCGGCAGGCGTCACGGCGGCGTGTCCAGGCTCGTCGGGGGCAACGTCGCCAGTGCCGCCGCGCCCTGCCGGCAGCACTCCGCGCTCAGCGGCGCGGTGCCCGCGTCACGCAGCGCCCACGCCAACGCGCGCCGCTCCGCGCCGGTCACCTCCCGCAGCAGCACAGCTCGGCCCGGGGCGCCCCCGGCGGCCGCGGCGCGCAGCAGCACCGCTGCCGCGCCAGGCGCACCGCGCGCCACCTGCCGAGCTCGGGTGCCGCGCTCCCGGCGCGATTTGCCCGCTCGCACTCCGTCGCGCACGTGCTCGCGGGCCAGTTCGGCCAGAGCCTCCCCTGCGTAGGTGCTCCGGCACTCCGAACAGCGCCACTGCCGCCGTAGCGCGTCGTAGCTCAGCGGTTCCTCGCACGTCCCGCACGGCAGGTCCGCCGTCAGCCGCGCTGCAGGCGGTCGCCAGGGCGGGCTTGCGGCGGCACCGGCGCCACGTGGGTTGTCATCGGTCGCCACGCCGGGCGCGCGCGGACCGCACGTTATCGTTCCCCGCCGTCCGATGTCCGCGCACGCCGCAGGAACACCGCGGGATCCTCAAGCCACTCCCGGTATCCTATCCGCCCGCCTTCGGTCAGCCAGTCGATCATTCGGTCCAGACACGCTGCCAGCCGCTCATCCGCGGCCGCCAACGCGAACCCGCCCGTTTCGGCACGGTCATCAAGCGCCGTCACCTCGAAGGCCCCTCCACCATTACGGGCGCCCGTCCGGTTGCCGATCTCGGCACCCGCTACCGCGTCTATCCGGCCCGCGCCCAGAGCCACGAACAACGCTTCCTCGTCGGCCAGATAGACCACTTGCGGCATCGTATCAGCCGGCGGCCACAGGTGCTGGCGACCCTCAAGCGCCGCCGTCGCGCCGCCCGCCGTGATGGCATAGCTGGCGCTGCCGTCCGCGACCACTGCTTCCCAGGTGGCAACCCGCGTGCCGGCTACAAGAACTCCGTCCGCGTCGGTTATGCCGGTCATCTCCAGGAGCCGCGCCTCGCCCGTCGTTCCGGCGAGCACTCCCACTCGCGTCGTAGCGGTCAGGTCCTCGTAGCGCGCAAGCTCGTGCACGTCTGCCGCGCGCACCAGCAGCGACTGGCGAAACCTGATGTGCCCGGAAGTGAACACGATCGCCGCCCTCCCGGTTGCGTCGCGGGTCCGGGTTTCGAGCACCGTGATACCGCCGCCCACGATGTCGTAGTGCGGCCCCGCTGCAAGGAGCCATAGGTCGTCCCACACCGGGATGCCATGGCGGGAGAACGACAGGTTCGCGCCCTCCATGGCTTCGAGCGCCGTCAGCAGATCGGCCTCGTAGCCGAGATGAACATCGAATCCCGGCGCGCCAGGGGCGCGGTCCTCGCTGTAGCTCACCGGTTCGAAGTAGGCGTAGAAGCCGTACTTCAGCTCCCTTTCCTCGGTAGTGCAGGCGGTCGCCGGGGCAGCGACGATCGGGGCACAGGCCACGGAAGCGAAAAAGCACCCCGCCAACCATTTCTCCATCCCTCACCCTTCTACGTGGAGGAGGTTACCTTGGCTGACCCGACAATCTCCGCAGCGAGATGCTGGTCACCACCGTCGACGTGATCACGCTCAGCAGCCCCCCGATGAGGATGTCGATCGGGATCAGTATCCCCGGCCAGTTGGCGATCGCCAGGTGCGTCGGTACGATGTACGTCGCATACGCTGCGCATCCCAACACCAGGCTGTTCTTTACCGCTCGGCTGAGCTTCCTTTCCCGGATCGCCGGCTCGATCGCCAGGTAGCTGTTGCCCAGTCCGATCAGCAGCAGAAACACTACCAGCCCGGCAACCTCCACCCCGCCCCACGTGTCAGGCGACTTGCCGAAGCTCCAATCGTTCCCGCTCGCTTCGTGCAGCCGCTCATACATCCCGCGCGCTACCGGCGTGACGTTCCAGCCTATGTCGATCACCGCATAGACGACGGTGGCGAAAATGTACCTCAGTGCCATATCCCGCCGAGCGTAGTACTCCCCCGCTTCCTGTGGCAACTTCCCATCGGGGCGACCCTTGTGTGGTGCCCGAGGGTCCGTCGTCCGGCCTCCATCAACCGGTGCCGGAACGCCACCACTCCAGTGTGCGAGCGCCGGCGGTTCACCAACATCGGAGCGGCAGCGGCAGTGGGGCGCCCATAGCTTCCTTCCTTCCGGCGCGCCGTGCCGGGTGTCTACCGCTGGTGCCGCTTCGACGGCGCTTGGTTCTTGCGCCATGCCTCGCGACTGGTCGACGATGGCGCCCGACCAGTCTTTGGCGGCGTCGTTGCAGACCGGCGGCAACCGCTGCTCACCCGCTCAGCCTGTCCGCAGCGCCGACCATCTCCCGCAACACATCGGCGGCGTCCGGCTCAAGAACCGCCATCCCCTCCGGGGGAATGCTACGCAGGCAGGAGCCTCCCGCGAATCCGCTGCGCGACTTCTCGGCAAGCTCCGCCACGCCCGCGCCGTGCGCGCCGGCGCGCCTCCAGAACTGCCACAGCCCGAACCACACGAGACACCCGTGCACGTACGTGCGCAACGGAAGCCGTCGCCCCGACCAGGGGGAGACGGCTGTTATGTCCTGCGCCTCGCGGTAGCTGGAGAACAGCCCCTCGGCAAGCTCGATCTTCGCGACCAGAGCGTGGATCGCCTCGTGCACCAGAGCGTTCGCAACCCGCACGGCGGTCCACCTGCTGGAATGAAGGTTTGTCAGTCCGGCAAGACCACACAACTCCGGATGCGAGCCCGACATCGTCATTTCCGGATGCTTCGGCATGCGGACCAGCGCCACCACCCGAAGGCACGCGTCCACCATCGCGCACGCAGGCTCGGACACGGACGCGATGAACTCCAATGCCGACGAAAGTCTTGCTACGCCCGCGCGGAACTCCGCCGGTCGGTGGCTCTGAACAGGCAGGCGGGGATAGCGGTACAACGTGGCGTGGTGCGGGCTGTAGCCGTCGATGACCATCGCCCGCACGACCGGCGCGAGCGTCAGCGCTCCGACCTGGCGGCAGGGCGCGGGCAGAGCCGACCTGCCGGCCCCGCCCGGACCGCCTATTCGAACGTCCCCAAGCGCACTCCAGCCATCTTCATCCGCCGGCACCTCCACTGCTGCGTCCCCGTGAATGCGCTCCTCGACGGCGCAAAACCGCTCCAGCGGGTCACGGATCCCGTGCCCGGACTCTTCTTCGCCCGCCAAGAACACCACACGAAACACTTCCGGCGCGAGCTTCACGCGGGACCGCACCCGTGGGGGCATTCCGCACAACCGTGCGTGTAGCGTGCGGCCGCCTAGCACCGCGATGCGATCGCCGATGAATGCAGAGTGGCTGGCGTTGGCCTGGCCAAGGAAACGCGCCTCGCGGCGCCGCCAACCGAGAACGCCAGGCAACGCTCTCAACAGACCGCGGTATTCGTTGCCGCCATCCCAGCCGCCGCACGGATCTGCCAGTCCCAGCAGCCCCGCGTCCAGCCGGTCAAGAGCCGTCATCGGGAGAACGCGCGTTTCGCGGATCTCATGCGCGGCAGGCGGCCGGAACGGCTAACCGCCGCGCAGGCTCGGCGAATCGCCTCCTACCAATCGTTGCCCCAGCCGTCGAACATGCCGCCCGCGACGGCTAGCAGGTCGGCCTGTTCGAGCTTGCTCGACGGCGGCAGGATCATGTGCGTCGTGGTGGCCGTCTCCTCGTGCACTTCCAGATGGTAACCGTCCGGGAACTGGAGCCCACACTCCTGCTCCACCGTCCCCTTCGGATCCGCGACAAGCGCGGCGCGGAACGCATCGTCTTCCGTCGCTTTCGCCAGAACTCGATCCCGCAGTTCGCCTTCGGTCTTCATGTTCCCGATCCTCCTGATCCGGTTGCAGACGCGCGTTCCGGCCCCCTCAGGGATCGGACATCCACGTCCATCATCACCTCCATCCTAATCCTACTGTCTGGATTCGCATACCCCCTCAACAGAACCCGGAACCTCCGGGCGATATACCGGGCGAGCAGAGTTGGGCTGCTTGCCCGTGGAGGCCTTGATGAGCGGTTTGTGATACCGTAAACGTGGGACGCTTGCCGGGCTGGCAGCGCACGCACCGGGACCGAATGCTGTTCTTCAATCGAAAACTGTTCCGCGAGCAAGCGGTCGCCAGCAAGTGGAAAAGCGAGCCGCTCGACGGCCTGTTGCGGGTGACGGCGCCGCATGAATGGATGCTCGTGGCCGGGTTCTCCCTCACGCTGCTCGGCGTGCTCGCCTGGGGCGTATTCGGGCGCGTCGAGCGCAGCGTCCTGGCCGACTGCGTGGTGGCCCGGTCGGGGGAACGCCTTGCGGTCCTGGCGGGGGCGCCGGGCACGATCGCCGAGGTCCTGACAGCGCCCGGCGTTGCAGTGGCTGCCGGCCAGCCACTCGCCCGCATGCGGATGCCGGATCTGCACTGGCAGGCGAGAATCGCCGAGGCGCGTGTCGCGTTGCTGGAAACACGGCGCGCCGGCGAGTCTCCCCCTTCACAAGACATGCTGTTCGAAGCGCAGGCCGAGCTGCGTGAGCTGGCAGCGATCGCCGCGGCCGGCGAGCTGATCGTCAGCCCGCAAGCGGGCGAAGTCACCGCCCTCGACCTGACGCCCGGGCAAGCGCTGGCCACAGGCGCGGAGGTGGCCCGGATTCTCACCGGACCGGAGCGCCGTTGGGAGACGCTCGCGTTCATCCCGCCGGAAGCCGCGCGGCGTCTGCAGGTCGGCATGACGGGGCGCATTCTTCTCGCAGCGCCTGGCGACCGACCGGTGGCGCTGGAGGCCGAGGTGAGCGAGGTTTCCCCGCCGCAGACGGCGGCCCCCCGCTGGCTTACGGAACTCGGACTGCGTTCCGGATCGCCCGGCGCGGGTCATCTCGTCCGCGCCACGGTGCGGGAGCCAGCGGACACACCCCTGGGGGACGGCGCGGCGTGCCGGCTGCGGATCGTCACCGGGCGCCACGCTCCCGTGCTCCTGCTGGCGCCCGCCTGGAACGAATGATGCTGCCGCGTCATGCCTGATCGTACCGGGGTCAATCCGGCGCCTGCGGCGAAGCGCCGCATGTGGAGTACCCGCGCGCACGGCGGCGGGTGGCGCGGGCTGTTCTCCCACCGGCGACGCATCCGCACGCCGCTGTTCATCCAGCTCGAGGCCACCGAGTGCGGCGCCGTCAGCCTGGGCATCGTGCTCGCCCACTTCGGACGCTGGGTGTCCCTGGAGGAGCTGCGCGAGGCATGCGGGGTCGGTCGCGACGGCTGCACCGCGGCCGACATCGTGCGCGCCGCAGAGCAGTACGGCCTGCGCACCAGTAGCTGGCGCAAGCAGCCGGGCGAGCTGCGCAGCATGCCGTTGCCGTCGGTCCTGTTCTGGGAGTTCAACCACTTCGTGGTCCTGGAAGGCTACGCCACCGGCCACTACTACCTGAACGATCCCGCCGATGGCCACCGCACCGTCAGCGAACAGGAATTCGACCAGGGCTTCACCGGCGTGGTGATGGTGCTGGAGCCGGGCCCCACGTTCCGCCCCGGCGGGCGCAGGCCCGGACTCATGCGCCTGCTGTGGCCCTGGCTGCGCGAAGTCAAGGGACCGCTGGCCTTCGCGGCGGTGTGCGGGCTGCTGCTGGCGCTGCCCGGCATCGCCCTGCCGGCACTGCTGGGTGTGTTCGTGGACTACGTTTTGAGCGGGCGGGAGGCGACCTGGGGCGCCTCCGTGGCCGCCGCAGCGGGCGCCGCCGCCGTGCTGGTCTACCTGCTCACCTGGCTGCACCAGCGCTGCCTGCGCAGGGTCGCGGTGCGCCTGTCGGTGGTCCACACCAATCGCTTCCTCTCCCACCTGTTCCGCCTGCCGATCCACTACTTCGCGCATCGCTCCGCCGGCGACCTCCTGTCGCGGGCGCAGCTCGTCGACAAGGTTGCCACCATCGGCTCGACCCAGTTCGTCGGGGTAGTGATCGAACTGGTCATCAGCGTCCTCTTCCTGGGCATCATGTTCGTCTACGATCCGTCGCTGGCGGTGGTCGTCGCCGCACTTGGCGGCGCGAACGCGCTTCTCACGCGCCTGGTGACCCGGCGCCGGGTGGCAGGCAGCCGCCAGATGCTGCGCGAGCAGGCACTGCTGGCCGGCACCGCCACTTCCGCGCTGCGCAGCATGGAGTCGCTGCGCGCCACCGCCACCGAGGACGAGTCCTTCGTCCGCTGGGCCGGCTTCCAGGCGCGCGAGCTGGAGGCACGCCAGGAATTCTCGGAGCTGGGCCATCTCATCGCCGCCTTTCCGGGACTGTTCCTGGCCTTGGGCACCGCGGTCGTGCTCGGGCTCGGCGGCGCGCGGGTCATGGCCGGCGACATGACGCTCGGCATGTTGATGGCCTTCTACGTGGTGGTCGGCAATTTTCTGCGCCCGATCGGTCGCTTCGTCCAGTTCACCGACCTGTTCCAGACTCTCGAAGCCGACATGCAGCGGCTCGGCGACGTGGTCGACATCTCCGAGGATTCCGCGCTGCAGGCACGCGATCGCGCAAGCGACGACCGGAGCGCGGGCGGTGCCGCGACCCTGCGCGGGCGGCTGCGCCTGACCGGCCGGATCGAGTTGCGGAACATTACCTTCGGCTACCGGCCGCATCATCCGCCCCTGATCGAAAACTTCAGCCTCACCATCGAACCGGGACAGCGGGTGGCAGTAGTCGGCCCCACCGGGTCCGGGAAATCGACCCTGATCATGCTCGTCAGCGGCATGTACGCACCCTGGTCGGGCGAAATTCTTTTGGACGGCGTGGCTCGCAGCGATGTTTCGCGTGATCTGTTGACCGCCTCGATCGCCACGGTCAACCAGAATCCCGTGCTGTTCGCCGCCTCGGTGCGCGACAACCTCACCATGTGGAATCCCGCCGTCACCGACGCGCGCCTGGTCGCCGCCGCCAGGGATGCGCTCATCCACGACGAGATCGTGAGCCGCGGCGGCTACGAAACGGCGGTGGAGGAAGGCGGGCGCAACTTCAGCGGCGGCCAGCGCCAGCGCCTGGAGATCGGTCGCGCCCTGACCGGCGATCCTGCGCTGCTGCTCGTCGACGAGGCCACCAGCGCACTCGATCCGGTGAGTGAGGTACGCATCGACGACGCCCTGCGCCGCCGCGGCTGTACCTGCCTGATCGTCGCCCACCGGCTCAGCACCATCCGCGACAGCGATCTGATCGTCGTGCTCGACCGCGGCCGCGAAGCACAGCGCGGCACGCACCAGGAGCTGCTCGCCGACAAAAGCGGCCTCTACCACCGCCTCGTGCACGCGGGCTGAACGCCATGGCACTTGAATCCCTTGAGCGTTTCGCCGAGTTGGCCGTCTCACTGGGAGAACCCTTTGCCGGCGCCGGCAACCTGCCCGTGCGGCTCGACGATCCACACATCGTCTGGTTCGTCGAGCACGGCGCCCTCGACGTGTTCGTGGCCGAGTATCGGCACGACGATCCGGCCGCCGACCACAAGCACCTGCTGCGCGCCGCGACGGGCCGACTCGTGTTCGGGCTCGATGAAGCCGCAGCCGGCACTTCTCTCGGCCTGGTCGCCAAGGGCCTGCCCGGCTCCCGGCTGCGCCGGCTGCGGCTGGAGGCGTTGCTGCGCAACGACCCCGGCGACATGCTCCCCTACCAGGTCGACGCCTGGATCGCTGAGTTCTCGGCGGCGGTGGCCCGCGACATCCACCCGCGCCCGCGCCCCGACCTGGTGATCGCCGCCGGTGAGGAACTGAATCCCGAGGCCGGCTGCGTCGTCTCTGCCCGCAGGGGCGTCGTGTGGACTGCCACCGACGGCGCCGCGTTCCTGGGCACCGAGGAACCGCCCGAGCACGGCGTCGGGATGATACCGCTCACCCCCGCCAGTTGGCTCACCCTGCCGGCGGCGGCGCACGTGCGGGGCGTCTCGTCCTGCGTTCTGGACAGCGAGGAGCGGTTGCCCGCCGCGCTCGCCGAGTTCCATGCCCTCGCCCTGAGCGCCGAGCAGCTCAACCGGCAGCTGCTGCTCGCCGACGAGATGAACTGGCAGACCGCGCGCGCCGCCTGGCGCCGGCAGAACGAGGAGAACGCCCGGCGGAGCCTGTTCGACGTCCTGGCTCCGGCCCGGGCGACCCGGCACGAACATGACACCGCGCTCGCCGCCGCCCTGGAGTGGATCGGACGACACGAAGGCATCGCGTTCAGCCAGCCGCCGCGCGCCGCCACGCCCGAGGCCCAGCCTTCCCTGACGGCGGTCCTGGCCGCTTCCGGGGTGCGCGGGCGGAAGGTAAAGCTGTCTGCCGAGGATCGCTGGTGGCGTGGCGACAGCGGCGCGCTGCTCGCCTTCAGTCGTGCCGGCGACCGGCCCGTGGCGTTGCTGCCCGGCGGCGCCGGACGCTACCGCATGGTGGATCCGCTCTCCGGCCGGACCGAGCGGGTCACCGCCGAACGGGCGCGCGGGCTCAGCCCCGACGCCTGGTTCTTCTACCGGCCCCTGCCGGTGGCGCGCGCGGCTGCCAGGCAGGGCCTGCTCCACCTGGTCGGCAAGAACATGGGCGGCGATCTCGTCCGGTTCGTTGCCGCGGGGCTGCTCGCCGGGCTCCTGGCGCTGGCGCCGGCCGTGATCGTGGGCATGCTGACCGACCGGGTGCTGCCGACCGCCGCCAGCGGCGCCCTGCTCGAGCTCACCTTCGGCCTGGCCGGCATCGCCGTCCTGGGCGCGTTGCTGCAGATGCTGCAGGGCACCTCCCTGATGCGGCTGGAGGGCCGCGCCGCCGCCCGCATCGGCGCGGCAATCTGGGACCGCGTGCTCGGCTTGCAGCTCGGGTTTTTTAGAAGATACACCGCCGGCGAACTCACCATGCGCCTGATGACGTTCCAGACCCTGCGCGATCAGGTGTCGGGCGTGGTCGCCAACGCGCTGCTGTCGGTCATCTTTCTGACTCCGACCTTCGCCCTGATCTTCCTCTACAGCGCCCCCCTCGGCTGGCTGAGTCTCGTGATCGGGTCGTTCTCGCTGGCGCTGACCGTCGTCTTTGGGCTCCTGCAGATCGTTCCCCAGCGTCACCGTTACGCCGCCGCGCGCCACTTCGCCGGCGCGCTCATCCAGTTCATCGCCGCCATGGGCAAGCTGCGCACCACCGGCGCCGAGGGCACCGCGTTCGCCGCCGGCGCCCGCGGATACCGCGCCCAGCAGCAGGCCGTGCTGCAGATCGACCGGCTCGGCACGCACCTGGTGGCGTTCAGCACCGCCATGCCGGCGATCGCGGCGGCCGCACTGTTCACGCTCGTGCTCCTGCAGCCCCCCGGCACCACCGCGATCGGCGACTTCCTGGCCGTCTACGCGGCTACCATCGTCTTCTACGTCCAGGTCGTGCGTTTAGGTCAGTCGTTCGAAGCCATCGCCGCCATCGTTCCCGGCTTCCAGCAGGCCGCGCCGATCCTCACTGCCACTCCCGAGGCGCGGCCGGGCCGGACCGCCGCTGACCACCTGTACGGCGAGATCCTCTTCGACCACGTGAGCTTCCGCTACGCAGACGACGGCCCGCTGATCCTCAATGACCTCACCATCCGCGCCCGGCCCGGCGAGTTCGTCGCCATCGTCGGCCGCTCCGGCGCCGGCAAGAGCACCTTGATCCGCTTGGCGCTCGGCCTGGAGCAACCCTCCGCCGGCGGCGTCTACTACGACGGGCGCGATCTCGCCCACCTCAACCCGCTGACGGTCCGGCGCCAGATCGGCGTGGTGGTACAGGACGGCGCCCTGCGCCTGGGCACCGTGCTCGACAACATCACCGCCGGCCAGGACCTGACCGTGGACGACGCCTGGCGAGCCGCCCACCTGGCGGCCGTCGACGGCGACATCGCCGCCATGCCGATGGGGATGTTCACCCCGGTGAACGACAACACCAGGATGACCTTCTCCGGCGGTCAGGAACAGCGTATCCGGATCGCCGCTGCGCTCGCACGCAAGCCGCGCATCGTGTTCCTCGATGAAGCCACCAGCTGGCTCGATAGCCAGACCCAGGCCGAAGTCATGGGCGGTATCGAGCGCATCACCGCCACCCGCATCGTGATCGCTCACCGACTGTCCACGATCCGCAAGGCAGACCGCATCTACGTCCTCGACGCCGGGCGCGTGGTCCAGGAGGGCCGCTTCGACGAGTTATACGAAACCACCGGCCCGTTCCGCGATCTGATGCGCCGGCAGGTGGTCTGAAGCCGGTTTGACTCAAAGGACTCACGGTTGCGGCAACTTCCACGGCGTCCACTCGGCGCACTCACCGCCTTCGCAGTATCGCACACGCGCGCGGATCACCGTATAAGCCGGGTAGCGCCCAGGATCGAGGCCGAACCGTGTTTCCTCGGTACGGAACGGCGTTCCGTAGAAGTCGAACCATTTGCCGGGGTAGTTGTAATTCTGCAGGTCAACCTCGTAGTACTCCGCGGAGGCGACCGCGTCCCATTGGTACCGTAGGAGGTACCGCCGCTGCTCGACGATGCGAAAGTTCGCCGGCGCTGACGCAGGGTAGACTGCCTCCTGTTCTGGTGGTGGCAGATACTTGGTTTTGGCTGGCGGCGGAGCGGCCGGCACGGCAGCCTGGCACGCCATCACCAGCACCGCCGTAGCGATGACCCCCAAATGCAGGGTGGTCCCCCGGAGCAACGTGCGCAGCATGGTAGTTGCCCTCCTACGAAAGAAAGAAACGGCCCGGTGCCTTTGCCCGGGTCCGTTGGGGGGAATCCCAGTACATGCTGTCCCTTCCTGTCCCGAGGTGTTCGTTGGCCCTCGGCAAGGTCCGCTCATCGTGCTCCCGTGGTTGCCGCGCCCTCGCGCAGCAGCACCCATCTACCAGTCGCTCATGTCGGACCACCCACCAAAGCCCCCGGCCACGGCCTGCAGGTCACGCTCGCTGATCTTGCTCGCCGGCGGCAGGATCATGTGCGTCGTGGTCTCGCTCTCCTCATGCACCTCCAACCGGTAGCCGTCGGGAAACCGGAGTCCGTACTCCTGCTCTACCGTCCCCTTCGGATCCGCGATGAGCGAGGCGCGGAACGCCTCGTCCTCCGTCGCTTTCACCAGAACCTGCTCCCGCATCTCCTGTTCCTTCATGCCCCTCTCCCTCCTGCCAGATTGTGTCTGCAGCCCCCCGCAGCTCTGCGACCCGGCCACTGAATAGTGGACCACACGTCTGCCATAATTCACCTATCATCATACTGGCCAGCCACGGGATTGACCATCTATCATACTGGTCGGCCACGTATTCACCATCTATCATACTGGCCGGACACGGTTTGGCCATCTATCATAATAGCCGGCCACGGATTGACAAGGCCATGCGTTTGTCGCCTATGACCATCTCCCACTTTGGGCCCATGAAAGTCGAACTTCGTGACGACCCGGCGGCGTTGCAGAACGCCAGCACCGACTTCGGACGCATCGTGCGCCGCACTCCGCGCATGGTGGCGCATCCGCGCACTGCGGATGAAGTCACGCAGATCCTGGCGTTTGCGAACCGGACAGGTCACCCGGTTTCCGTGCAGGGCATGGCCCATACTCAGGGCGGCCAGTCGCTCACCGATGGTATCCTGATCTCCACCCGCCGCCTCGACCGCATCGGCCCTGTCGAACGGGGAACCGTGCGCGTCCAGGCGGGCGTGCTGTGGCGCGACCTCGTACGCCATGTCCAGCCGCACGGCTTCCTGCCACGGGTGCTGACCAGCCACCACGAGGTCTCCGTCGGCGGCACCCTCTCGGTCGCCGGCGTCGGCGTGTCCTCCTTCCGGTATGGCAGCCAGGCCGACAACGTAGAGGCCCTTGATGTCGTCACCGCCGACGGCCGTCAGGTGCGTTGCTCGCCGACCGAGCGGCCGGAACTCTTCGATGGCGTACGCTGCGGACTCGGCCAACTCGCGGTGATTACCGCCGCGCAGGTCCGGCTGCGCGCCGCACCACCTCAGGTCCGCGTCTTCCACCTGCTCTACGACCACCTCGATCCGCTGCAGCACGACTGGCGCCTCCTCCTCTCCGAAAACCACGCCGCCTCCATCGGGTGCGTGTGCGTGCCTCACGTGCGCACACGGGCGGGCTCCCGTCGCGTACGATGGTTCTACCTCCTGGCTGTCACCGTCGAAGGCGATGCAGCGCCGCCCGATCGGGCCGCGTTGCGCTGCCGCCGCATCCGGCATGTCGGGGTCTCCTCACCGCTGGCCCACATCGCCAGCATGGTCGGTACTCTGCACCCGGTCGACACGGCCGCTCCCGTCCATCCCTGGGTGTGCGGGCTGCTCCCCTGGCGGGCCGGCTTCGACTACGTTGCGCGGATCCTCGATAGGCTGCCCTTTGACGGCCTTCTCGCTCAGGCCCGCGTAGTCCTCGGCGCCTTCTGCGGCTCCGTGCTGCAGGCGCCGATGTTCGTCCATCCCGGCCAGCCGCTCATGCTCGGCGTCGGCATCTTCCCCTGGATCCGCCGCTCGCCGCTGACGCTGGCGCTCGCGCTGGCCCGGATGCGGGAGGCCAGCCAGCTGCTCACCGACTCGGGCGGCAAGCGCTACCCCTCTGGCTGGTTCGAGTACAACTACGCCCAGTGGCGCACCCACTACGGCGCGCTCTGGCCTCGGCTCCTGGAATGGAAGGCAGATCTCGATCCGGGCGGAATCCTCAACCCGGGATTCATCCAGTATCAGGAACCGGCGAAATCATGACTGCCGGCGCACGCCCAGACACTTCGCGACCGCCCGCAACGGACACGCTTGCCGACATCCTGCGCGGCCTGCGCCCCGCGGTGTCGTCCTCGTTGCTCGACGGGCGGGGGTGGCAACGGGTGCTGAACCACCTCCAGGACTCCCCGGCAACCGCCGTGCGGCTTTTCGGCCTCGAAATTCGTCTGGCCGATCCCGCGCCGGTCGCCGATCTCGCCATCCCGGTCTCGCCAGACTCGCCGACCGCGGCGCACTTCATTGCCGCGGGCGCAGCCGCAGACCGGCACTCGGATGCTGCCAGGCTGGCCCGATGCATCAGCGAAATGAGCCGGGCGGGCTCTCCCCTTGCGCAGTGGGTCACCAGCGCCTTCCTGGAGTATGACATCGCCGCGCTTCCCCCCGGGACCGCCGCCGCGGCCCCGGGCGTGTGTCTGGCGCTCCGATCGCTGCCCTCTGCCGAGGCCGGACACCCCGCGCCCGACACGATCGCCGCGGCGCTCGCCGATGTCGCCGGCTGGGCCCACGACGTGCGCGAGCAGCGCGCCGTACAGCGGGCGTTCGACGCCCTGCCTCCAGACGCCACCATCGCCTGGGCCGGCGCCCTGCCCGGGCGCGGGCTGCGCGCGATCAAGCTCGTCACCAGGGGCGTCGACGGGCCGGCCACACCCGGGTTCCTTGCCCGCCTGCGCTGGCCCGGCTCCATCAAGGCCGTCGCCGACGTGCTCTCGATCATGACCGACGTGTGCAGCCCTGCCCTCCTTCAACTTTCGTTCAACCTCACCCGCGACGGGCCGCTGCCCGCTCTCGGCCTGGAGCTGTTCGTCGGCACCAAGCCGGTCTGGCTGACTTCAGGGCGCGACGACTGGCGGCCCCTGGTAGTGCGGCTGGTTCGCGAGGGCTGGTGCCTGCCGGACAAGGCGCAAGGGCTGCTGGCCTGGCCCGGCCGTGAGAAATTCTTCACCGCCCAGGGGCCGCTTCTCGTCCACAGGGGCATCAACCACGTCAAGCTCAGCATCAAGGATGGCTCCACCAGCGCCAAGGCTTATGTCGGCGTGGGCTGCTTCCCGATTGGGGGGTGGTAGTGGCGACCAGGGGCGGGGTTCCGATCCGTACCTCGTGCCGCGCCACGGGTAGGAGGGCGGGTCGCTGGCGGGCTCCAACGGGTTAGTTATGGGTGCTTCGAGAAACCCGGTTCCTCCGGGGTACTGTTCATCCTGCGCCCGATACCGTCCCGATGAGTTGCGCGCCGGCCCGCGCGGCGCGCTGGTCTGCGGCGGCTGCGCATCGATCTTCGGGGCCGTGGCAGAGGCTAGCAGGGTCGGGCGCCTCGTCTGGATGTGGCGCTCGCTGCAGAACAGGGTGCGCCGGCTGTTGCGCCGGTAACGGCCCTCTCACCGTCTTCTCCTTACTGTTTAACCCCGCGATGATTTGGCTAATGTAGACCTCCGGCGTTGCAGGCACCCGGCCCGATGTAGCGTGTGGAGCCAGCCCTCCCCGTGCTGAGTCCGCCCGCGCGGGATGCTCTACGGTGGCACCAGCACCAGCTTGCCGGTGTATCTCTTGGCAAGGAAGTCGCTCTGCGCGGTCACGATGTCCGCAAGCGGATACGTCTTCGCCACCACGGGGCGGATCTCGCCGCGTTCAATGTAGGACACCAGGCTCTCGAATACCCCTTCGCCCTGATACGTACAGCCGATCAGGGCCAGGTCGCGCAGGTACAGCGTGCGCAGGTCCAACGGTCCGACCGGCCCGGCTATCGCGCCAGAGCAGACGTAGCGCCCTCCCTTCCGCAACACGCCGAGCAGGCGGGACCAGCTTTCGCCGCCGACCACGTCCACCACCAGGTCAAGCTTTCCGGCTCCGATTCTCGCAACCACATCGGCACCACGTTCGATCACCTCGTCGGCACCGAGAGCCTCCACCGCCGCCTTCTTCGATGCGCTTGTCTGGGCAGTCACGTGCGCCCCGCGGCGCTTGGCAAGCTGTACCGTGGCACTGCCGACTCCCCCGGAAGCACCGGTGACCAGCACTCGCTCGGATCCAAGTCCCGCGCGCTGCAGCATGTTCTCGGCGGTAGCGTATGCACACGGCATCGAACCAAGCTCGACGCTGCTCCAGCCGCACCTGACGCGATACGTCTCTGCGGACGGTGCCTTCGTGTACTGTGCGAATGCGCCGTCGAGCTCCGACCCCAACGTGTCCGCCTCGAACGGGCGCATCCCGCGGTAGTGGCGCAGCAGCGGCGCAACGATCACGCGCTCCCCGATCCTGCTACGTGCCACGCCCTCGCCTACCGCGACAATGTGGCCGCAACAGTCGGCACCCTGGATGCGTGGAAATCGGAGTTGCGCTCCCGTCCAGCTCGCGCCGTCATACGAGGCGGCGGCGTCCCCGCTCGTGTTGTCGGACGCCTTCGTCGCCTTCGAGTACCACCCGGTGCGGGTGTTGATGTCGGTATTGTTGACGCCGGCCGCGGCCACCTGGATCAGCACCTCTCCGGCTCCGGGACGCGGTACCGGAACATCGGTCCGATACTCGAGGCGGTCGAATCCGCCGTGACCGGTCAGCAGCACCGCGCACATCCGCTCGGGAGTGTCGGCGGCGCCGTCAGTCATCGCTGTAGGCATCGGGGCGCACTCAGCAGCGTCACGGCGGCGTGTCCAAGCTCGTCGGGGTCAACGTCGCCAGCTCCGCGGCGCCCTGCCGGCAGCGCACGGCAGGGCCGCTGTCAGCCGCGCTGCAGGCGGTCGCCCGCGCAGGTGCGGCAGCAAGCGCAGCACCACCTCCGGGCGCCCGTCGACCAGCACCGTGTCGCCGGGGCGGGCTTGCGGCGGCACCGGCGCTACACGGGTAGTCATGTGCAGGTACGGCCCCTCCTGTGCCGGGCGGTTTGTCAGGTCCGGTCCTACGCAGTCCGACACCACCTCCGGCGGCTCGTATCGGTAGTGGTACAGATCGATCGACCCCAACCGGTACTCCTCGCCCCGGCACAGGATCGTATAACGCCAGTTATACGATCCTGTCCTTGTCAATCCTCCACAACACCCTTCTGCAGCGTTACGACACACCAGACCCGCCAGCTTCGACGCGAAGAGCTCACGTTGCAACTATAGTAATCCATGGTATGTCGTAACAATGTTACCATGGTATCATGGTAAAGTCGAATTGTAGGCGTCCCATATAGCGAGGAAGAGTCGTGACTTGGCTCCTTTTGTAAAGCCAAACTCCTCTCCGGCACGGGCGCTAAAGGCGCGGAACACGTCCGGTGGGACCATCAGTTGTAGCGGTTTGTTCTTACCCTCGGGCGGCCGAGGATCTGCATCAATGGAGCTCTTGTTCGTCTCTCGTCGAGGAGGATTCCCTTTCCTGAGGGCAGACGTGTTTACTGACATATATTCTCCTTCACGGCCGTTAGTCGAACCAGAAGATCAACCATGGCTTGGGCTAGCCGCTCTGCCTTGTCGTTCAAACTCCGAAACGCGGTTTCGGTCACCGCTTTCCCTACATCATGGGCGATCCCGTAGGCGGTGGAGACCGGTAGATACCCGTCAAGCAGCGAATAGTCGGTCTGGACAAGGTAGCTCCTCGCGGCAAGGAACTCCGCAGTGCTGCGAGTTGTTCTCACTAGAGCAAAGGCGATATAGGCTGGCTGTATCCCGGCGTCAGCCAAGGTGTGCGCGAGCTGCACGGCGGGACGGAGATCGTCTTTCGTCTGACCGGTTGGGATCACGACCATATCTGCAGCTCGGGCGATGTCGAGCGTCTGCTGCGACGAATGCGGACGGCCGTCAAGGATGTATGCGTCGAATCTATAAGCCTCTGCGACGGCCGTCCTAAGGCTACCGAACGGCTGAACCTGTATCTCAGGGATGGTGCCAGCTTCCGCTCGGTCGCTCGCCCAAGCCGTACAGGTGGTCTGCTGAGTGTCGAGATCTGCAATCTTTACTGCCATGCCGGCTTGAGCCAGCTCGCGGGCTAGGAGACGCGCAAGCGTGGATTTCCCCGCGCCCCCCTTCTGGGATACCATGCCGATGATGTAGGACACAACGAATCATTATACCATGGTATCATGTTTAATTGCAAGACGATCATCCGACGAGGTCGGGAGGATCGTTGATACGAACGCCGCCAGGACGTACTATGCGGGATAGTTGTAGGTGTTTGGCATCAGGTCGACCTCCCGGCCCCGATGCGGCTCACGCGCAACTCCGTGTCGGCTAGGGCGTCGGGGGGCGCGATGCATCAAGAGAGCGTGAAATGAGTGACGACGGACTGCAAAAAGCCAACGAAGAACTGATTGCGCGCCGCGCTACAACCAAGCAACGTCGACAAGAGCGCCATACCCGCGAGAAACGAGAAGCCATCTCGTTCAAACCGGAGACCTTGCGCGCGGCGGAAGAACGCAGATCACAGATCGACGAGCAGATTCGGTCACGCGTCAAGCGTACCGAGGAACCTCCGGCCAACAACGGTACGAAAGCGCAGGAGCTCTCGCAACGCAAACGTTGCAAGCCAGACCGTAGGCCCTACGGTATCTTGCCAGGCTCCTTGAAGTTGGCGCGAGGAGGATCGCGTCAACTGCCACTGCCGGCGACACTTAGCGGCGGCCCCCTTGGGTTGATCCCGGAACAACTGGAACTACCGCTACCTGAGCTTGCCTCGACGCGATCAGTAATCATCCCTTGTCTGCCACTGACCTTGTATGGCGCGGGAGGTGGTACTATGCAGACCCGCGGGCGCGGTGCGCCGGTGGCGCAACGACTGTTCATCGAGGCGCTTCTTACTGTCGGGCGCCTAGACCGTATCCCCGGTAATACAGCTACGTTGTCAGCCACCCTCCGCGATCTAGTAGCTTGGATCTGGCCCAACGGCTGGCAGCGCTACCGCGACTTGCCAGCTCTCCAACGTTCACTGCGAGAGCTTGACGCAATGCGCATATCCTGGGAACGCCGCGAGTGGAGGCTCGTAGGGGTGACCGCGCTACCGAACGCCACCACACGGATGAACGACGAGATTGTGCTCCGCATCGAGCACCTTCCGGGATCGGAGAACGGCCCACTAATAGATCGCGTCCGACTGCGAAGCTTCGGTACCTCAAACGCGGCAGCGTGGCGGGCATACCTACGCTTGGCCTACTTGTGGGACGCCGCCAAGCTACGGAACAATGGTAGCCGCATTTACGCCACCCGCCCCAAAGTCGCTCGTGGACCGGATGGTGCCGTGCTTGACCTTAATGATAAACCATTACGCAAGAGAGGAGGGGCCATATCGAAGAACTGGGCCGATCCGCGAGCACGGCGAATCGGGGGAAGGGAGCGCAACCCGGCCGCCGATCGGGTACCGATGCTCGGTCCCGATGATCTGATCCTCCTGTGTTTCGACGACTCGGAAGTGTCCCGTGCCACATTCCGGAAGCGACTACACGATGCCCGTAAGGCCATCCACATGATGCAAGCCGCCGGGGCTGTAGTCGTCGAACACGACGGCGAAGGTATGCGTGTCTTGGAGCCGGCACCAGCTTAACGACATGACTATCAGAACTCCCTACGTGGTAACGCTTGCACCCTTTAACTACCGTATTGAAAGAGAATCCAGGCATTACACCATCACGGCCTAGGGCCGCATGGTCGGCAAGCCGAAAGGACCAGCCCATTGGAGCCGCCTCGTACAGCGTATGACTAGCTCACCCACCAAATCTCGATCCTCCGGCCCGCCACGGACTTGCTTCGCTTACCCGTGCGCAGATCCCGAGTAGCTTCTCACCTCCCTACGTGGTAACGAATGCCTCCCTACGTGGTAACACAGACCTCCCTACGTGGTAACGGTATCACCTACAATTGTTTTCATGGTAAATAAATAACTAAGATACCCAGTTCCCTCCCACCCAATCTTTACATACTACACAGTAGGGTAGGGTAGGTAGCAGGACCTACGGCTAGAGCCGGTAGGTCCTGCTACCTCGTATTCCGACCATGAAGGATCATATGCGGCAGAACAGCGGATCCCCAAGCGCATCCCTTTCTTCGCGTTGCTCTCTCCGTCTATGGAGTGGTGCGCGGCTCCGGTCGAGATAGAGATCACCGATATCGCTGCGGGTGACCCCAGCGCCACGGTGCCTGAGCATATCCTCATAATAGCAGAAGTCGGGGGCATTCACCGGAATGTAAGGAGATACGCACCGGCCTCACCCATTGGTGCCGTGGATCGATAGTGTACATATGGCGGGCTTGCATTTATTCCTACTTGGTATGCATGATGCATAATCCGCTGTAACTACACAGGAGGTTCATCCATGGAAAAATTCCACCACCGTAAGACAACGGCACTAGGCTATGCTGTGTTCGTTTTGTGTGCGACTCTTTTCACGGTCACTCCAGCGTTCAGTTCGCCAACCACGGAGGCCGCGGGTCAGCCCGTGGAGCTGACCTTCACTTTCTGGGGATCGGCGTTCGAGCGGGAGGCGGTTGAACAGATGGTCCAATCCTTCAACGACAGCCATCCCGGCATCCAGGTGCGCGGCCAGCACATCCCGGACGCCTACCAGGAGAAGATCAGTACGATGGTGGCCGGCGGCACGCCGCCCGACCTGGGCTACCTGAACGAGCAGCAAGCGTTTCTGTGGGCTGAGGAGGGCGTGATACTGGACCTAACGCCCCATTTCCGGGCGGATCCGGAGGCCAGCAACCGACTGGCAGCCTCTTACTACAACTACGACGACGGCTCGCGCACCATCGGCACCAATACCGCGGCCGAGACCATGATCCTGTACTACAACAAGAGCCTGTTCGACGCGGCCGGGTTGGCCTATCCGCCCTCCCAGGCTGCGAATGCGTGGACCTGGAGCGAGCTCGTTGCCGTGGCCAAGCAGCTTACGGTCGACCGTAGCGGCAACACGGCCGCCAGCGATGCATTCGATCCAGAGAACATCGACGTATTTGGCATTTCGTTCCCCACTTGGTGGGGCGGCTATCTGCCGATGATCTACAGCAACGGCGGCCAGCTTGCCAGCGACGACGGCACCGAGCTGCTGCTGAACCAGCCCGCGGCGGTCGAGGCGCTGCAAGCGATACAGGATCTGATCTATGTCCACCACGTGTCCCCGACGCCGGCGCAGTCCGAGGCGCTACCCTCCGCATCGGTCATGATGCAGTCCGGCAAGGTAGCGATGGCGATCAACGGGCACTGGGCGATCCTGGACTACAGCCAGCTCGGATTCGACTGGGGTATCGGCGTGCTGCCCTACCACCAAGAGCCCGCTACGATTCTGCTCGGCTCCCCGACGGTGATCTACGCCGCCACCGAGCACCCCGACGCAGCGTTCAGGTTCTACAAGTTCCACAACGATCCGAGTAAGGTGGATCTGTACGCCAAGGGCCTGTGGATGCCGCTGCAGCTTGAGTACTACACCAACGCGTCCAAGACCGCCGAGTGGCTCGACGCCATCTCCGGAGTCTACCCGCCGGAATCTCGCGGGGTGCTGATCGACTACACCTTGAACCACACGACGCGGCAGCCGCCGGCATACTGGCTGAAGAACGCCAACCAGATCTTCTCGGAGGCGATCAATCCCGCGATCAGCAAGCTGTGGACCGGCGAGGTGACCGCCCAGGAGGCGATGGACCAGGCGGTGCGTGATGGCGCGCCGCTCATGCAGGGACGCTGGTAGCCGCCGCCACGCAGCCCTGACGGTGTGCCGGCACGTCGGGCCACGGCCGCCATTACGGTCGCGGCCCCGGCGGTGCGCCGTATGGACATGGCCACGGCACCGCGTAACCGGCCCGGAGTTGCCGCGTACCCGCCACCAGATCAGCCGGCTAAGCGAGCATCGCCGGCGCGAAGCGGTATGGGGCGTGTTGTGCGTCGCGCCAGCGGTGCTCGGCTTCCTGCTGTGGCAACTCGGCCCGATTCTCGGCAGCTTCTACATCGCACTCACCGACTGGCGCATCGCCGGCGCCCCCTCCTGGGTCGGCTTCAACAACTTTCGCCGTATCCTGGCGGAAGATCGGCTGTTCCGAATCTCGCTCGGCGTCACTGCGTACTACTCCCTTGGCAGCGTACCGTTGCGCCTGCTGGCCGCTTTCACCCTGGCAGTGCTGCTCAACCAACGCGTCCGCGGGCTGCCGGTGTTCCGCACCATCTTCTATCTGCCATCGATCGTGCCGCTGATCGCCAGCAGCGTCCTGTGGATCTGGCTGTTTAACCCTGACTTCGGTCTGCTCAACACCATCCTCGTGCCGCTGGGAGTTCCCCGACTGCAGTGGATCTACGGCACTGCAACGGTCATTCCGGCGCTGGTCCTCATGAGCCTGTGGGACGTCGGCCCGATGATGGTCATCTTTCTGGCCGGACTGCAGGGCGTCCCGCGCCAACTGTACGAAGCAGTCGAGATCGACGGGGGCAACCCCTGGCACAAGATGCGCCACGTCACCCTCCCGATGGTCACGCCCACCATCCTGTTCAATCTAATCCTGAGCGTCATCGGGGCCATGCAGACCTTCGTGCAGTCCTACGTGATGACCGACGGCGGCCCCGACAACGCCAGCCTGCTGTATGTGCTCTACCTGTACAACAAGGCGTTCGAGCAGAGCCAGATGGGCTACGCCTCGGCGCTGGCCTGGATCCTGTTTCTGATCATCGTCGGCCTGAGCGTCCTCCTGTTCCGCAGTTCGTCCCGCTGGGTCTACTACGCCGGCAGATGAAAGCGTACCCCGCCGCTTCCAGCCGTTCGCCGCGCCGCGCTCGTGCTTTCGGACGCCCGGCGCGCGCCCGCGTCGCGGCGCTGTGCGTCTACCTGCTGCTGCTGATCGGTAGCGCGGCGATGCTGATGCCGCTGCTGTGGCTGGTGCGCAGCTCGTTCATGGGGCTGAGCCAGATCTTCATCTTCCCCCCCGAGTGGATCCCCGACCCGTGGCGCTGGGACAACTACCCCACGGCGCTCACCACCATCCCGTTCGTGCGCTACTTTTTCAACACGCTGTTCATTCTCGTCCCCACCGTTGCCGGAACGCTGCTCACCGCCACCCTCGCCGCGTACGGCTTCTCCCGGCTGCAGTGGCCAGGGCGCGACTGGGTGTTCGGGATCCTGCTGTCCGCCCTGATGCTGCCCTACGCGGTTACCTTGATCCCAACTTTCCTGTTGTGGGCCGAGTTCGGCCTCATTAACACCTACTGGCCGCTGGTGCTGCCTGACTGGTTCGGTGGCTCGATCTTCTACATCTTCCTGTTGCGCCAGTTCTTCCTGACCCTGCCGCGGGAGCTCGACGAAGCTGCAATCATCGACGGGGCCAATCCGCTGCAGGTGCTGCGCCACGTGATCGTGCCGCTGAGCCGACCGGCGCTGATCACGGTCGGCATCTTCTCCTCCCTGTTCGAGTGGAACGACTTCCTGGGGCCGTTGATCTACCTGAACGACTCGCGACGCTTCACCCTGGCCCTCGGGCTGGCTGAGTTCACCGGCATCTACACCTCACAGTGGCACCTGCTGATGGCGGCCGCCACGGTGGTCATTGCACCGGTGCTGATCTTGTTCCTGTTCGCTCAGCGCTACTTCATCGAGGGGATCGCACTCACCGGCATCAAGGCGTAGCTGGCGCCCGAGGCAACGGGGTTCGATGTGGTGGTGGACGGTGATCGGATGACGCGCTGGGCGTAGTAGGAGGCGTTGGCGACGGAGGGCACGAACGTGGCGAGATGGTGGAGGTCGGTCAGGCTGAAACCGTCCGCATCCCCGCTCAGCTCGGCAGCGAGGGCGTCTATCAAGTGTCTATCGGGCCTGTGTCGCACCTTCCAGAACGCGGCGAAGGGCGGACCAAGCCCGTGCCAGCTTGGTGTCGGCGAGCATAGGAGTCTTGCACCATGTCCAGGAGGGAGCGGGCGGTGTGAGCACCGCCGAGCAAGGCGCAGGCGAGCAGGACGCGTCCATGCTCGCGGGTCAGGTCGTCGGTCATGGGTCAAGCCCTCCATAAGGATCCCAAATCCTCGCCTAAGCCCGTAGGCTACGGACAGGAGGCAGTCGAAGCCTGTAAGTACAATTCACTACACCATTTATGAGCATGGTGGTGCTCCTCCACTCCCGGAGGTCCGTTGCATCTCTATTAGAGAATGCTGGTGTAAGTCGCTACCGGCGCGCGTGTTAGCGGCTCTCCGCCGCCTAACGCGAGGATCAAGGAGGATACTTGAGTCGATCATCCGACAAAACCAGCGTCGGGGTGCTCCGAGCAGACCATATCATAGCACCAGCAGGCTATTGCGCGCAGAAATGTTCGCGGTTATCCTTGGCGCGAACAGTGCGGGTTAGTACGATGCGCCATGAACGGACGGCAGTTCATCGCGAGAGTGCGGAGATGGGCGAGGGATCGGGATTTGGAGGTGCGCTTCGTGGCTGCCGAAGGATCCGGTTCGCATGGAACGCTCTATGCCGGGGCCCGCAGAACGACCGTCAAGGATCGGAAGAAGGAGATCGGCAAGGGGCTGCTCCACAAGATGCTCGCCGACCTTGGAATCGACAGGGACGATTTCTAAGATGCAGCAGTGTGATGGGGATGCCCGCCGGGAGGTCGACCTGATGCCAAACACCTACAACTATCCCGCCGAGATCGAACGCGACGAGGATGGGCGCTATGTTGTTACCTTCCCGGATTTTGGCTGGGGAGCGACGGATGGGGCCACGCTGGAGGAAGCGCTGGGCGAAGCGAGGGACTTGCTGCGTGAGCTGATGGCGACCACAATGCGGGAGAGCAAGAGGCTGCCCGAGCCATCACGAGGCGACGAGCAGCGGGACGTGGTGGTACCGCCGGTGGCGATAGCCCTGAAGGCGGCGCTCTACGCGACGTTCCGGGAGGCAGGCATGTCGCAGCGCCGGCTGGCCCGTGAGCTTGATGTCGCCGAGAGCGAGGTGCGGCGAATGTTGAACCCCGACCATGCCACCAAGGCGGCAACGATCGACCGCGCGCTGCGCCGGTTGGGAAAGCGCGTCACCGTGACGGTCGGTGAAGCGGCCTGATCAGACCGAGTAGGGCGAGCATAGGAATCGCCTGATGGCAGTTAGCGCAGGTGGGTATAGACGGAGTACATGGTCATTTCGGAGTCGTTCATCCAGTGCACCCGATCGGCGGGGGCGGCCTGGAGAGTGAACCAATAGAACTCCTGATCGATGGCGAGGGCGCGGTAGTAGTCGAGGTAAATCCGGTGGGCCTCGGCTTCACGTGCGATGGTGTCGCCGGTCGCGGAGCCGTCGGACCAGCTATGGACCCCGATCCTGGCGCCGCGCTCGACAATACGCAGGACCCCGGCCAGGAGCAGGTCGGTGCCGCCGGAAGCGACCAAGCCCCCGGACGGCAGGTAGGTGGTGTAGTTCGCTTGGCGGAGCATGAGACCGAGTTGCAGGTTGGTTGGATCGTGCGCCGAGCCGGGTACGAGGGTGAGCACCACTGCTCCCACGTCGGGAGCGGACAGCAACGCCTTGTGTACGCGACGTGCGCTACGGCGGTTGACCACACCTTTGACGAACAGCAAGTCAGCACGAACCGAAAGCCGCAATCGGTTGCCGGCAGGTTCATCAAAATCGGCACCTGTCAGGTGCTTGGCTACCGACTGTGCCAGGCGCTCCACGTCGGCGTCAGTCAACGGATGGCGGGCCGGCAAGGTCAACGCCGCAGCGTGGCCGCCGCTATGGCTCGCCACGCTGCAGAGCAGCAGAGCGGCGGACGCAACCAGGCGCAGCATTCCCGCAGGGGGCCACGGCGCGCGAGGTACCGTCAATAGGAGCGGGCAGCGTCAGGGCGCCCGGGCGGCGCCGATGAGCGCCGGGGCGAAGCGGGTCTGACCGCCCGAACGGAGGGCGGAACGGTCGAAACGGGGTGCCGCTCATGCTGGGACGCGGGTATGATGCTGGCCAGCCCATGAGAGTCTTCAGCGTTGAGCCGGACGGCGGGTTCACGGAATACGAGCAGTTGCCGTTCGAGACCGATCATGCCGAGGCCGACCTTGAGCAGTGGCTGGAAGCCAACCCGGGCGGGATTCTCGAAGACGGCCCGCTGCTGATCATCGGGCGCCAAGTCCCGACCGACCTCGGCAAGTCGATCGACCTGCTTGGCGTGGACCGCGAGGGTAACGTGGTCGTGGTCGAGCTGAAGCGTGACCGCACCCCGCGGGACGTGGTAGCCCAGGCGCTTGAATACGCCGCGTTTGCCGCGAAGCTCGACGCGGCCACGCTGGAGGGCATCCTCGGCGAGTATCACCCTGATGAACCACTGGGGCTGGCCGAGTACCACCGCGAGTACTTCGATCAGTCAGAGGCGGTCGCGTTCAACAAGGACCAGCGCATCGTCATCATCGGCCAGCAGGTGACGCCGGAAATCAGGCAGACGGCGTTGTTTCTGGGGTCCAAGGGGATCCCGGTTACCTGTGTCGAGTTCACCTTCTTCCAGGCCGCTGGCGGCGGTCGCTTGCTGTCCCAAGAGATCGTCGTTGGGGCGGAACACGCGAGGCTGCAAGCGACCGCGAGGCCGAAGCGGGTCACGAGAGCGGAGTTCCTGGAGTCATGCGACGACAATGGAAGGGCCGTCTTTGCCAGGATCCTCGATCTGGCGGATCGCAAGGGCATGTCGACACGCTGGGGAACCAAAGGTTTCTCTATGGGTGTCGATCTTGGCAGTACACGGGGAATCGTCTGCTATGGCTACCCGCCCGCCAGTCGGTCCGGACAGACATTCTATACGGGATTGGATCAAGTGGGGCTGGTGCCCGAAGAGGTTGCCGAACAGCACCTCAGAAAAGCAGAGCAGACGGGACTATTCGCGTCTACAGGCAAAGGCTGGAAGTGTCTCATTGACCGTCCGTTCACGGACGACGAGGTGGGCGCGCTGGTTGCTTGGTGCGAGTCGGTGACGCAGGCGATCCGGGAGCACGCGGTGCCGGGCGGGCAGTCGCCCGGTTGAATGAGCGTTACCGGACGCTCGCGGCCTTGTAGGCTTTATCGCCGCCTCGCGACCGCGTAGGCAGATCAGGCTGACCAAAAATTATGAGGAAGGTAGATGTGAACAAGCAGAGAAGAGTGGTGGCGGGCAAGACAATCTGGGTGGTCTTATTGATGGTAATGCTTGTTACAGCCTGCGCTACTACCCCCAAGACGTTCACCGTGGGAGAATCCGACTGGTCCGTGATCGAACTCCGTGATGGGATCGAGTACGAAAAGGCGTGGCAGCAGACTGTCGACGTACTCGCCCGAAGGTTCGACATCGAGATCGTGGAGAAGGAGTCAGGGTACCTCAGATCGTCGTGGATCTATACTTGGTGGCAAAGCGGGAAGCACACCGATGGATACCGGGTACGGGCACTGATCAAGTTCACGCCGGAGAAGGATGCGGTGGCGATCAAGACGGACGCGCACTACCGGGAGCGGTCAGGCTGGATCACCGGTGCCGATACGCTGCTGCTGGACACGCTGAAAAGCGACATAATGGGGGTGGTGGGGAGAACCACGAGGTAAGCCGTGGGGATGAATGCCCCACGGGCCGCGTCGACAGAATCCCTATTCTCGGACATCGCCCCGGCTTGAGCCCGAGTTGAGCATCACTCCGTGACAGCGCTGCACGGACTACGAGCCACAACGAAAGAGTCCACTATATGCGCTATCTGGAAACCTACCTTCGGCAGTGGAATGTCGCCGATGTACGCGCCTCGAGCGTCTGAAAGCTGGTGCTCGACGCCCTCCCCGACGAATTGTTGATGCAACTGCTGGAAACCGGGCGCGGGCGCGGGCGCAACGACTACCCGGTGCGCCCGATGTGGAACTCGCTGATCGCCGGCTTCGTGTTCCAACATCCCAGCATCGCCGCCCTGCGGCGCGAGTTGCTGCGCAACGGACAGTTGCGAGACCTGTGCGGATTCGACCCGTTCGCGGGCGCACAG
>JAPOQB010000455.1 GCA_026710965.1 Deltaproteobacteria bacterium
CTCCGACCTCGTGGGCTACCTGCGGGGCATGACCATCTTCGGCCATCCCCGCACGCAGCAGAACGTCATCCCGCCGCCCACCATCCCCAGCGTCATCGGGGTGCTGCTGGCCGCGTTGCACAACCCCAACATCGCCTGGGACGAATACAGCCGCCTTGTGGCCCTGGCCGAAGTGGAGGCCGTGGGCATGACCGCGGCGCTCGTCGGCTACGACCCGGAACGGGCCGGCGGCGTGTTCACCTTCGGCGGCACCGGCACGTCGCTTTACGGCGTCAAGATGGGGCTGGAGAAGGCCTGTCCGGATACCATCCACAACGGCGTGTCCGAGGACGCCATCATCCTGGTGTCGGACGCCGGGCACTACTGCGCCGCCAACATCGCCGGTTGGCTCGGCCTCGGCACCCGGAACCTGGTGACGGTACCCACCACCGACGACAACGAGATCGACTTGGTCCGGCTGGAGGAGGCTGCCCGAAAGGCCCTGACGGAGGGCAGGAAGATCGCCGCCATCATCGCCACCATGGGCACCACCGACTCGTTCGGCATCGACGACCTCAAGGCTATCGCGGCGCTACGAGACGCGCTGGCGGACGAGTTCCGGCTCGCCTACCGCCCGCACATCCACGCCGACGCGGTCATCGGCTGGGCGTGGTCGGTGTTCAACGACTACGATTTCGAGGGCAACCCGCTGGGCTTCCGGCCGCGCACCCTGCGCGCCCTGGCCGGGGCGTGCCGCCGCATCCGCCATCTGTCGCTGGCGGATTCCCTGGGCGTGGACTTCCACAAGACCGGCTTCACCCCGTACATCTCGAGCCTGGTGCTGGTGAAGGACCGCACCGACCTGCACCGGGTCGCGCGGGATCCCGAGCAGATGCCCTACCTCTACCACTTCGGGGAACACCGGCCCGGCATGTACACGCTGGAGACGTCCCGGGCCGGCACCGGCCCGCTCGCCGCCATCGCCAACTACCGTCTGTTCGGGCGTCAGGGCCTGCAGGTGGTGCTGGGGCATATCGTGGAGATGGCCCAACTCCTGCGCGAACACCTCGAAGGCCGCGAAGGCACTACCGTGCTCAACCGCGACAACTTCGGCACCGTGACCCTGTTCCGCGCCTATCCGCCGGACGTGGACACCTTCGCCATCAAGCGCCAGGAGTTCGACGACCCCGCCTTCCGCGACACCCTGCTGTCCCACAACCAGTGGAACCGGAAGATCTTCCAGTACGTCCACTCCGAAGCCATGGCCGGCCGCGGCGTGGTCATCTCCTCCACCGACTGCTACCGCCGCACCGCCTATGGCGAACCCATCTACGCCCTCAAGTCCTACATCCTGTCCCCGTTCGTGGACGAAGCGGACGTCGAGGCCGTGGTCGAGAAGATCATGGAAGCGCGGGAGAAGGTGGGGTAGGGCGCGCCCTCCTTGACCGGGGTACCGTTCAACCGAACCGATAGGTCCGCGCGGGCAGCGCTTCAGTCTCCACAGTGGACAGGTCGAGGCGCTC
>JAPOQB010000134.1 GCA_026710965.1 Deltaproteobacteria bacterium
CGTACGCCCACTACTACATCGCGTTGGCCCACCACCGACTGGGGAACTTCAGGGCTTCGCTGGATTTCCTGGATGCGGCCGAGCCCATTCTGGGTCACAGTCTTCCGTGGCACGTGCAGAGCCTGGTCCTGCGAGGCGACAGCCTTCGGGCGCTGGGGCGCTTCCGTCCCGCGGGGGCGGCGTATCGGAGGGCCCTTTCCATGGATCCCGCCAACCTGTCGGCCAATCGCGGGTTGCTGTGGACACGGCAACGGTCGAGGGTCCAATCGTGGTAGGCCCGTCATTCCATCCATTGGGGGACACAACACCGGGGGAGGTGCATCGTGATCGTGTTGGGGGTTGAGACATCGTGTGACGATACCGCGGCTGCCGTTCTCGAAGACCGCAGGGCGCTTCGGGCCAACCTCGTCTCGTCCCAGGATGCGGTGCACGCACCCTATGGCGGGATCGTCCCGGAGATGGCCTCGCGCCAGCACATCGGTGTCATTCAGCCCTTGGTGGACCGGGCCCTGGAGGAGGCCGGCGTGGCCCCGGGGGAACTCGACGGGATGGCGGTGACCTATGGTCCCGGCTTGACCGGCTCGCTTCTGGTGGGCCTCTCCTTCGTCAAGGGTTGGTCCTTTCGTTCCGGCATCCCCTACGTGGGCGTCAACCACCTGGAAGCACATGTCCTGTCCATCTTCCTGGAGAAGGAAGTGGCCTTTCCGTACCTCGCGCTGGTGGCCTCCGGGGGACACACCCTGCTGTACGTCGTGCGGGGGTTCGGCGACTACGAGCATCTCGGAGGCACTCTGGATGACGCCGCCGGCGAAGCCTACGACAAGGTCGCCAAGATGATGGGACTGGGGTTCCCCGGCGGGAGGGTCATCGACGACCTGGCGAAGAAGGGCGACCTCCGTGCCGTGGCATTTCCCCGGGCGCGCCTGCGCACCCCTTACGACTTCAGCTTCAGCGGCCTGAAGACTTCCGTCTGGCACTACCTTACGCGAAAACGACAGGACCGCTGGCGCGACGAGATGGCGGACATCGCGGCGAGCTTTCAGGAGGCGGTGGTGGACATGCTGATCGCCCCGACGCTCAGGGCAGCGGCGGAGCTGGGCATCGAGCGTATCGTGCTGGGCGGCGGAGTCTCGGCCAACAGCCGTCTTCGGGGGAAGATGGCCGAGAAGGCCGGCGAGGCGGGGGTGGAGGTCAACTATCCGTCACCGCGCTTCTGCACCGACAACGGCGCCATGGTGGCGCTGGTGGGGAGCCACCGGCTGGCGCAGGGCGGTCGCAACGGTCCGCGTCTGAACGCCGACCCCGCGCTGATCCTCTGAGGAAGATCCGATCATTGAAATGGCGCCCTTGGACTTCGCTTCGCTACGCGCAGGACGAACGGAAATAAGCACGGCACTCCGTTCGTCCCGAGCGCAGCGGAGCGCCGGCGGAGCGGAGTGTGGTCCTCATCTCCGTTCGTCCTGAGCGTAGCGAAGCGAAGTCGAAGGGCGTCGTTCTTGCACGCAGGCACGTTACTGTCCCATGGCGACCCTTCATGAAGAGGCCCGGAGCGCCTGGCGCGAGCTGGGCTTTACCCCCAGCAAGGCCCGGGGGCAGAACTTCCTCGTCCACCGCCACGTCATCGATACCATCCTTCAACTCCTCGACCTGGGTGAAGACGACCGGATCCTGGAGGTGGGACCCGGGCTGGGCTTCGTGACCCGTTCCCTGCTGGGCCAGCGGCGGAGCGTCTGGGCCATCGAGGTGGATCCGTTGCTGGTGCATTGGCTGCGCAACGGCCCGCTGGGGTCTTCCCCGGATTTCCACCTCGTCCACGAGGACGTGCTGGTCGCGGATTTCGACCGTCTCCTGCCCGAGGGCGCCTGCAAGGTGGTGGCGAATCTCCCCTACAGCGTGGCCGCGACGGTGCTGCTGCGTCTGTTCGAGGCGAGAGGGCACTTTTCGATTCTTGTCGTCATGTTGCAGAAGGAAGTGGCGCGCAGGCTGGTGGCGGAGCCGGGCACGGCCGCCTATGGGGCGCTATCGATCTGGTCCCGGGCGTACGGACGGGTGACCCGGAAGGTTGCGGTGTCGCCGGAGGCGTTCACTCCCAGACCCAAGGTCGACTCCACGCTTCTGAGAATCGAGCTGCACCCGGAGCCGCTGATCCCCGACGAGGAGATCCCCGTGCTGCGGGCGGTGGTGCGCGCGGGTTTCGGGCGCCGGCGCAAGATGCTGGGCAACGCGTTGGCGGGTCTGTTCGAGGCCCGGGCGGGCGCGATCTTCGATCGGGCCGGCATCGACCCCCGCCGCCGTGCCGAAACATTGGACCTCGAGGAATTCGGCCGGTTGGCGCATGCCTTCAGGGAGGCCGGCGGCGCGAAAGGGAGCGGTGGCCATGCCGGAGCTGCCTGAAGTCGAGACCGTGTGCCGCACGCTGCGGGAGCGGCTGCAGGGTGTGAAAATACTCCAGGTCCGCGTCATTGAGGGCCGCTTGCGGCACCCCGTGGCCGCGGATTTCGCCACCCGGTTGGAGGGGAAGAGGGTGGCGGCGGTAACCCGCCGCGGCAAATACATCGTGGCGGACCTGGACGGCGGCTGGACCTGGGTCTCGCACCTGGGCATGTCGGGAAAGCTGACTTTCCGGGAGCGCGACGCTTCCATGGAGAAGCACGATCACATCGTGTTCACGCTCGACGACGGCAACGACCTGCGCTATCACGACCCGCGCCGGTTCGGCCTCTGCGTGGTCCTGCCCAGCCGCGAGCTGGACGCCTGGCCGCCGTTTGCCAGGCTCGGGATGGACCCGCTGGACCGCCGTTTCACCGGGGACTACCTCTATCCGTTGGTGCACCGGTCCCGCAGGAGCCTCCGGGACCTGCTGCTGGACCAGCAGATCGTCAGCGGGCTCGGCAATATTTACGTCAATGAGATCCTTTTTCGTCTGGGGGTTCGTCCCACGCGCCGCGGCCACCGCGTGTCGAGGGCGTTGAGCGCGGAGCTGGTGCGCGAGATTCCCGAGCTGCTGCGCGAGGCCATCCGATGGCGCGGCAGCTCGGTGTCGGACTACCGCGACGGCAACGATCATCGCGGCGGCTTCCAGTGGCGGCTGCGGGTCTATGACCGGAAGGGCGCGCCTTGCTACCAGTGCCAGACCCCCATCAAGAGGATCGGCCTCGGAAACCGCGGGGTCTTCTACTGCCCGCGGTGCCAGCGCCGGTAGGGGCGACCGCGGGTCGCCCTTACACGCCGGTTGCGGACAGGCTACCGGCGTAACCGCAACGCGGCGTCAGCCCACCACCTTGTAGTCGCCGCCCAGGTAGCTCCTGCACAGCTCGGTATAGGTGGCGGAGCCCATCTTGATCCAGTTGAGGGCCTCGCCGCTGATCTCCTTCTTGACCCTCGCGGGCGTGCCGGCCGCCAGGCAGCGCGCGGGAATCCGGGTGTGCGGCACCACCACACTGCCGGCGGCGATGAGCGACTCCTCGCCGATCTCGGTGTCTTCCAGCAGCGTCGAGTTCATGCCGATGATGGCCGATCGCCGGATGGTGGCGCCTTCCATGATGGCGGCGTGTCCTACCGTCACATCCTCTTCGATGATCACCGCGCCCTCGCCCGAGTGAATCACACAGTTGTCCTGGATGCTGGTTCTGGCGCCGATGACGATGGGGTTCTGATTCTCGTCGGAGCGGAGCACGGCGCCGAACCAGATGCTCGCGCCGGCCTCCACGGTGACGTCGCCGATGAGCACGGCGGTGGGAGCGATAAACGCCTCCGGCGAAACCTTGGGACTGTGCCCCTTGTATTGGATGAGCATTCACCAACCTCCTTGGGCGGTATGACCGATGTTGTGGTGTCGTTTCAAGACCGGGCGCGGGCTTACGAGGCCTGCAGCGCGAAGCTTCGGGCCGCCGTCCGGCAAATGGTGTCGGCGATTCCCAGCGACGAGGTGGCGCCGGGCGACGGAGCGTTGAGAACGTGGATGGCGCCCTCCGACTCGGCGATGACGAAGTCATCCACGAGCTTCCCGCTGGCCGAAACCGCCTGGGCGCGCACGCCCGCGCCGCTGTACACCAGGTCCTCCGACTGGATGGCGGGAATGAGGCGCTGGAGCTCGCGGGTGAAGGCGCGCTTGTCGAACGAGCGCCGAAGCTCCGGCAGGGAGGTCTTCCAGTGCTTTCGCGCCATGCCCCAGAAACCGCCGTAGGAGAAGATCTCGTACAAGTCCCGCAGGTTGACGTCGCTCTGGCGGTAGCCCTGGCGCGCGAACGCCAGGACGGCGTTGGGTCCCACCTCCACGCGGCCGTGCACCGTGGGAGTGAAGTGAACACCCAGAAACGGGAACTGGGGATCGGGCACGGGATAGACGAGGCCCTTGACGAACCCCTGCTTCTCCGGTTTGAGCCGATGGTACTCGCCCCGGAAGGGAACGATCCGCACGGGTTCGTCGATGCCGCCGCGGACGCTGGCCGCGAACCCCGGGGTCATGGCGGCCACACGGTCGACGAACAGTCCCGCACAGTTGATCAGGCTACGGGTCTCCAGGGCGTCTCGCGAGGTCTCGATGACGAACCCGCCCGGCAGCCGTGCCATGCCGGTGACCTCACAGGATTTCCGGATGGCTCCCCCGCCGGCTTCGAAGAGACGCGCGTAGGCCTGGGCCACGTCGCCGAAATCGATGATCCCGGTGAATGGGGCATGGAGCGCCTGCAATCCGGTGCAGTGGGGCTCGATCTCCCGGAGCTCCTCGGGGCCGATGGCGCGCACGCCTTCCACGCCGTTGGCCTCGGCCCGCCGATGCAGCTCCTCCAGGCGGGGCAGTTCCTCGGGGCGTGTGGCGACGATGACCTTGCCGCAAAGGTCGTAGTGGATGCCGTGCTCGTCGCAGAACTCCAGCAGCGCCTCCTTGCCCGCGACACAGGTCTGTGCCTTCACGGACCCGGGCCTGTAGTAGATGCCGGAGTGGAGCACGCCGCTGTTGTGGCCGGTCTGATGCGTGCCGAGATCCGTTTCCTTCTCCAGCAGCGCACACCGCAACCCGGGATGGTCCCGTACCATGCGCATGGCCGTCGCCAACCCTACGATGCCGCCGCCGATGATTGTCAGATCGAACTTTTCCATGGGATGAAAGCGGGGCCGTCCGAGCGCCGATGAGGCAGCGGTCCGCGCCAGAAAACCTTAACAGCTTCGTCCCGAGCCTGTCCAGGGAGCGGGGCCGGCGTCAGGGTTTCGCCGGTTGTCGGCTCGTTTTGCACACCGGCGGCCCGCGGTGTTATTCCTTTGACATGCTCAAGGAACGGAAGGCGGGCCGGTTTCGGCTGGTGGCGGATTTCGAGCCCCAGGGGGACCAGCCCCGGGCCATCGAGCAACTGGTGGACGGGTTGGAGAAGGGACGCCGGCACCAGGTCCTGCTGGGGGTCACGGGCTCCGGCAAGACCTTCACCATGGCCAATGTCATCAGCCGGATCAACCGGCCGACGCTGGTGATCGCGCCCAACAAGACGCTGGCGGCGCAGCTGTACAACGAGTTCCGCCTGCTCCTGCCGGACAACGCGGTCCGGTACTTCATCAGCTACTACGACTACTACCAGCCCGAGGCGTACGTGCCTTCCACCGACACGTATATCGCCAAGGACGCTTCCATCAACGACGAGATCGACAAGCTGCGTCACGCCGCCACCATGGCGCTGCTGGAACGCCGGGACGTGGTCATCGTCGCCAGCGTCTCCTGCATCTACGGTCTCGGCTCGCCCGAGGCCTACTTCGACCTGATGGTCTACCTGGAAGAGGGGATGCGCATCGACCGGGACCGGATGTTGCGCAAGCTGGTGGATATCCAGTACGAGCGCGTGGACTACGATTTCCACCGCGGCACGTTCCGGGTGCGGGGAGATACGGTCGAGGTGTTTCCGGCGTACGAAGACCAGTCCGCGTTACGCATCGAGTTCTTCGACGACGTGGTGGAGTCGCTGCTGGAGGTGGACCCCCTGCGCGGCAAGGTGCGCCGCCGGGTGGACAAGGCCACGGTCTATCCCGCCAGTCACTATGTCACCACCGCCGAGCGCATGAAGGCGGCGGTGGCGGCGATCCGTGAGGAGCTCCGGGAACGGCTGGCCGAGCTCAAGCGGGACAACAAGCTGCTGGAGGCGCAACGCCTGCGCCAGCGGACGCTCTACGACCTCGAGCTGCTGCATGAGATGGGCTACTGCCCGGGCCTGGAGAACTATTCCCGGCACCTCACCGGCCGGCGTCCCGGAGAGCCTCCGCCCACGCTGCTGAACTACTTCCCCGACGATTTCGTGTTGTTCGTGGACGAGAGCCATGTCACCGTTCCGCAGGTCGGCGGCATGTACCGCGGCGACCGTTCCCGCAAGGAGACCCTGGTGGATTTCGGCTTCCGGCTGCCCTCGGCGATGGACAACCGGCCGTTGAACTTCGAGGAATTCGAAGCCGCCGTGAACCAGACGGTTTATGTTTCGGCGACTCCTGCCGACTATGAGATCATGAGGAGCGGCAACATCCGGGTGGAGCAGTTGATCCGCCCCACCGGCCTCACCGACCCGGAGATCGCGGTGCGGCCGGCGGCGACCCAGGTGGACGACCTGCTGGAAGAGATCCGCAAGCGCACGGCGGCCGACGCCCGCGTGCTGGTGACGACCCTGACCAAGCGCATGGCCGAGGACTTGACGGACTACTACCAGGACCTCAACGTCAAGGTCCGCTATCTGCACTCGGACATCGACGCCCTCGAACGGGTGGAGATCATCCGGGACCTCCGGAAGGGGGTCTTCGACGTGCTGGTGGGCATCAATCTGTTGCGGGAGGGGTTGGACCTCCCGGAGGTGTCGCTGGTGGCCATACTCGATGCCGACAAGGAGGGGTTCCTTCGTTCGGAGCGGTCGCTGATTCAGACCATCGGCCGGGCCGCGCGCAACATCGACGGCACGGTGATCCTCTACGCCGACATCATGACCGACTCCATGAAGCTGGCCATCGGCGAGACCGAACGCCGCCGGCGGGTCCAGGAGGCCTTCAACCGGGAGCACCACATCGTGCCGCGAAGCGTGGTCAAGCAGATCGACGAGCCGCTGATCCAGGTCTATGACGCCGACTACGTGGACGTACCGCTGGTGGCCGACGACGGGCCGCCGCCCAACGAGATCCCCCGGATGGTGGAGAAGCTCAAGAAGGAAATGAAACAGGCCTCGGACCGCCTGGAGTTCGAAAAGGCCGCCGAGCTCAGGGACCGTATCCGCGGGCTCCAGGAGAAGGAGCTGTCCGGCCCGTACCTCGCGCGTCGCGCGGCGGCTGGGCGGGCTTGAGTTGGGGCGGGCTTTGGCATCAAGCTTGCAGCCCTTCGACTTCGCTTCGCTACGCTCAGGGCGAACGGGTGAATGGTGGGACGGGTGAATGACTGAACGGCTGAATGACTGAACGGCTGAATCACTGAACGGTGTGAATCACTGAACGGTGTGAATGATGGAACCGTTGAGTGGTGGAATTGCTGAATGGCGGAATTGCTGAATGGTGGAACCGCTGGGCGAATGTCACAGGCATTCATCCGTTCGCCTAGGGCTTCTTCCCCCTCTCACCCGTTCGTCCTGAGCGTAGCGAAGCGAAGTCGAAGGGCGCCATCTTTCACGACGGCGATTGAACAGAGTCTCCCATGAACGTCGAGGAACTGAAGGACAAGCTTGACACGCTGCCCACCGGGCCCGGGGTCTACTTGATGCGGGACGGCGGCGGCAAGGTCGTGTACGTGGGCAAGGCCAAGGAGCTGCGGGCGCGCGTGCGCTCCTACCTACGGGGCGGTGACGGGCGCCCGCACGTGGCGTTCCTCATGCGCCAGGTGGAGGACATCGAGACCCTGGTGACCAGCAACGAGAAGGAAGCGCTGATCCTCGAGAACAACCTCATCAAGCAGTACAAGCCGCGCTACAATATCCGCCTCAAGGACGACAAGAGCTACCTGAGC
>JAPOQB010000556.1 GCA_026710965.1 Deltaproteobacteria bacterium
ATGCGTCGGGAGAAGAACCTGTGCCCCAACGTGGACTTCTATGCCGCGCCCATCTACCACATGATGGAGATTCCCATTGTCCTCAACACGCCGATCTTCGCCATGAGCCGTGTGGTGGGCTGGTCGGCGCACATCATCGAGCAGATCGACAACAACCGCCTGTTCCGGCCCAACTCCCGGTACGTAGGCGCCACCGATCTCGAGTTCCAGCCGCTCGACCGGCGCGGCTGATCGGGGAGCCGCCCAGGCGCGGGTTCGGAACCTGCCAACGTGGGTTCAGGACATCAACCGCCCGCCCGAGACGTTCAACGCCTCGCCGGTGGTGGTTCGCCTTGGTGTGCTCCGTTTTGGGCGGCGCCATCAGAGGTTGGTGGAAAGAAAACTCGATGTAACGCCGGGGGTAGCCACCGGCGTCACCGCCGCCGCGCAGGTCGGTGACGGCACCATTGTCGACGTGCGTCGCGGTGCACGTGGCCTCGCAAGGGTCCTGTCGGGTCATAGGCCGCCCTCTCAACGCACGCCGGACTGGTATGACCCGGGGCTGATCCGGGCCGACTTGGACCCGGTGCAGTTCGCGGATTGCCTCGCCACAAGCGGCATGCGTCACTTCTCGTTGTGCGTGCAAGGACCGCCCGGCACGGGGAAGAGTGCATTCGTCCGCCATCTCGCCGATCGGCTCAGTCTCGAGGTCATCCAGAAGCGTGCATCCGACCTCATGTCCATGTGGGTCGGTGGAACCGAGAGGAACATCGCTGAAGCCTTTGCCGAGGCCCGCGACGCCGAAGCGTTCCTGGTATTAGACGAAGCCGATTCGCTGCTGGCGGACCGGCGTCTTGCCCAAAGAAACTGGGAGGTGAGCCAAGTCAACGAGATGCTCACCTGGATAGAAAGCCACCCTTTTCCCGTCGCCTGCACGACCAACCTCCGTGAGCGTCTCGACCCGGCGACGCTGCGCCGTTTTACCTTCAAGCTCGCCCTCGACTATCTTTCGCCCGGGCAAGCAAGGGCGGCGTTCCGAATCTACTTTGGAACAGAAGCCCCTGCCGCGATCACCGATCTCCACATCCTCACTCCCGGTGACTTTTCCGTCGTGCGGCGGAAGGCCAAGATACTGGGTTGTCTGGGCGACCCGAAAGCCGTGACGGGAATGTTGCGGGTGGAGTGTGAAGCCAAGCAGGGTAAGGCGAGGAGAATAGGGTTTCATTTTTAGCACCATGTTCAATTGGGCGTGGAAGTTGAAATTGTGAAAATCCGTATTCATCGAGGTACGAAGGAAATCGGCGGCACCTGCATCGAGATGGAGGCTCGGGGGAAGCGCATCGCCCTCGACGTCGGCCTGCCGCTCGACGCGCCGGACGACTCGGATGCCCATGAAAACCTCTTGCCGCCGGTTCCCGGCTTCCGGGAACCGGACGAAAGCCTGCTCGGCGTCCTGATCTCCCACCCTCACCTGGACCACTACGGCTTGGCCAAGTACGTCCGGCCGGAAGTTCCCGTCTACATCGGCGAAGGCGCACACGGTGTAATGAAGGCCACGAGCCCGTATGTTCCCAACGGGAGCGCCTTCGCGGCCCCGCACTTCATCGCCGACCGGAAACCGGTCGAAATCGGGCCGTTCCGCGTCACGCCATTTCTCGTGGACCACAGCGCGTTCGACGCCTACTCCCTGCTGGTAGAGGCGAACGGTAAACGGGTGTTCTACTCCGGGGATTTTCGCGCCCACGGGCGCAAGAGCAGGCTGTTCGAGGCGATGGTCGCCCGCCCGCCGAAGGATATCGACGTTCTCCTGATGGAGGGGACGACGATCGGGCGGACCGGAACCGATGAAGGCTTCGCCACCGAGGACGAGCTTGAACAGGAGTTCGCCCAGGCGTTCAAGGCGACCAAGGGCCTCCACCTTGTGTGGACCTCGTCGCAGAACATCGACCGCGTGGTCACGATCTTCCGTGCCGCCAAACGCACGGGCCGGGTGCTGCTCATCGACCTGTACACCGCCGTCGTTCTGGAGGCCACGGGCCGGAGCAACATCCCGCAGGCGAGCTGGGATGAGGTGGGCGTCTACATTCCGCACCGTCAGCGTGTGTTCGTACGGGACAAGGGCATGTTCGAGGACCTTGAGCGGTACAAGCCGAACCGGGTTTTCCCCGAGGATTTGCCCGAGTTGGCCAGCCGGGCGGTCATGCTGTTCCGTCCTTTGACCATGGGTGACCATGGTGTCGAGGCGGTGTTGGACGGTGCCGGGTTCAGTTACTCCATGTGGGAAGGTTATCTGAAGGAGAAGGGCTCGCTGAGAGTCCAGCGATGGCTTGATGGGCACGGTATCAAGCACCGTACAATCCATACCTCCGGCCACGCATCGGTGGCTGACCTCAAGCGCTTGGCCGCCGCGCTGTCGCCACGCACTCTCGTCCCGATACACTCTTTCGAGACAGGCCGGTTCGGGGAGTTTTTCGACAACGTCGTTCAGAAGGACGACGGAAGTTGGTGGGAGGTCTAGGCTACTATGGAGAAGACGATCATCGAAAGATACTGGAACGGTGGGTGCTTGAAGGATCACGAAAAGATCCGCCCGGTCTACGATAGGATCAAGAGCGACATCGCGGAGGGTCTGGTGTTCCCGGCGCTTCGCGAAAACGAGATTCATCTCTATCACGAGGGTGGCAGGGCTTTTCAGATAAAGCCGAAGTCGGCGTATACGGCGCACAAGAGCAAAAGCGTTGCCAGAAAGGCCTCGCTTCCCGAACTTACGCCGGAACTATACGCGGACATCAAGAACCGCTGTAAAGAACACAACTGCGGACGAAGGAAGACAGGCGAGCGGCAGGAAGGCTGGATCGTCGCGCGGCTCTTCCGGAGATTCTCGTATTGGTCCAGATACGCGGAGCGTCAGCAGCCCAAGCTCATTGACGTTGAGGTTAACTTTCGTGGAAAGAAGATAGACCTGCTGTTCCTGGAGGACGATGGCCGCTTGCGCTTCGTCGAGGTTAAGCGCCAATACGACCCGCGTATCCGATCTAGCGGGAGCGACCCAGAGGTAGTGTGCCAGATTCGAGGATATCAGGATGTCCTGAAGGACGGCCGGAACCACATTACCCACGTCTACGCCGCCGATGTTCCGAAGGTTCTTGCCAAAGCTCTTGAATTGGAGCCGTTCTCCGAGCCGACGGGGGTCTGTCCTCGCGTTCCGATACTGGTGTGTCGCAAAGACGCTAAGGAAGGCCGGGACACCTGGCTGCGGGACGAACTCAGGACTTGCCAGAACGACGAGATTGGAGACCATCTCGTCGTTGACGGCGGCAGTGTTGAAACCGGTTCGTATTGGGCTGGGCATCCGTCGTGGTGCCCGGACGGCCGTTGGGAACGCCTGAACCTCCGAGAGGTGTTCAGGAAGATCGACGAGCGTAGCGGCTAGTCCGCTGCATGGCAGCGCCGTGAAGAACGGGTGAGCTGCCTAGTGGTATTGGTACCGCTAGCCGCGATAGCCGGGTTAGGCTGGCTGGCATGGGGTTGGTGGACCGGCGCACGACTTGTAACAACCCACCAGCGTCGCTCAGGACATCAATCTCCCGCCTGAGACATTCAACGCCTCGCCGGTCGTGTGGGACGAGTCGCTGGAGGCGAGGAAAAGGGCGGCGTTGGCCACTTCTTCGTGCAGCGCGTGCTTCCGTAGCGGGGTGTGGGCCAGGACGCCCTCCCACAACTCCTCGAAGGAGACGCCGAGGCCCTTGGCGCGGTCGTGGTACATCTCCCGCAGGTCGGCTTCGTCCATGCCGCCGGGGCAGATGACGTTGGCGCGGACGCCGGAAGGGCCGGCTTCCTTGGCGATGGTCTGGGTGAGTCCCAGCAGGCCCCACTTGGCGGCGCACAGGGAGCCGCGCAGCGCCATGCCCTCGCGTCCGGCGGTGCCGGAGATGCTGACGATGCTGCCGCGTTTCTGCTCGATCATCACCTTCAGCGCGGCCTTGCAGCACGGGAAGATCGCCTTGAGGTTGACGTTGAGGACCTGGTCCCATTCCTCCTCGGTGATCTCGTGCACCTCGACCATGGGGCCGCGGAAGCCGACGCTGTTGACGAGGATGTCCAGGCTTCCCCACTTGGCCACCACGTCGGCAACCATTTTGTCGACCTGTGCCGCGTCCGTGGCATCGGTCGTCATGGCCACGGCCTCGCCGCCCTTCTGCTGGATAGCCTGAACCACGCCATCGAGTTCGGTCTTTGTCCTCTCCAGATCCACCAGAACGATTTTCGCGCCCTCACCGGCGAAGGTGTGCGCGATGGCTTCGCCGATGCCGCGGGCGCCGCCGACGATGACTGCTACCTGATCTTGAAGCTTCATGATTCCTCCCAAGGACCGCACCCCACTTGGATCGCCGTTTTCGGGGAGTGACGGGTGCGGGGTGCCATGCGGTTCTTTCAACACGGACGTCGAGAAAATCTCGGTCAATCGCCGCCGAGCGAGATGGCGCCCTTCGACTTCGCTCCGCTACGCTCAGGGCGAACGGGTCTTATCAGGATTCCGCGATTTCCCGTTCGCTCTGGGCCCTTCGACAGTCGAAGGACGAACGGAAATGGATCAGCGTCTCCCTGACAGCGAATCGAAGGTACCACTCCGGCACCGGCGCCATCAAGCCGCCCCCAGCGCCGTCACCACCGCGATGACGCCGGCGACGGTAATCCCGGAGAAGATGGTGGTCCAGAACACCACGTCGCCGGTGAGCTCGGCGTCGCCGTCGAGCTCGATGGTGAGGATGAGGGTGTTGACCGCGGTGGGGGCGGCGGCGCCGATGATGAGCTGGGCGCCGGGCCAGGGCCACAGGCCGAAGGCGTAGACGGCGACGCCGATGAGCGCGGGCACGGCCAGCAGCTTGATGAAAGCGATGGGAACCACCTCCCGCCAGCGGCGCCAGCGTGCGCCCTTGGCAAGCTGAGCCCCCAGGGCCACGAGCATCATGGGCACCAGCGCGCCGGACAGCGAGCGCAACGGAAAGGAGGCCCACACCGGCAGGAAGTCGACGCCGTTGAACGACCGCAGGCGGATCTCCCGCAGCACGAAGGCGCCCACCAGCGCGTAGGGCATGGGGAGCTTGAAGACTCCCAGGGCTTCACGGGCGCGACCGCCTTTGGCCACCGCCAGTACCATGTAGCCCAGTATCCAGATCATCAGGTTGCTGAGCATCACCACCAGCGCCTGGACGTGCAAGCCCGCCTCCGGATCCGCCTGGCCCGCGAACAGCGTGCCGCCCTCTACGTAGAGCAGATGGGCCACCGGGATGCCGAAGTTGCCGGCGTTGACGACGACGCTGCTGAGGATCGCGGCGGCGACCGTCTCGTTGGCCATGCCCATGGCGCGGCCGCTGACGTACAGCAGCACCCCCAGGGTTCCCAGCACCATCAGGAAGACCAGGGCGATGAGCGCGACCTCGCGCCAGGGGATGTCGCTGTCATAGATCTTGATCAGCAGGAACGACGGCACCAGCAGCCACATGCTGACGCGGGCGAGGGTCCCCAGGCTCAGGGGCTGGTACCGCTGGATCAGCGTGCCGAGGCCCACCATCAGCAGCAGCGGCAACAGGATGTTGTAGAGGATCTGGCCGGTGTGGTGCAGCATGGCGCGGGGGAATCGTTCTACCGGCCCGTGAGTTGGGGTGCGTCGGGTCCGCGGGCGACAGCGACCATGGGCCGGCGGAATTGGCGGGCAGAAAAACTCCGGCGCTTCGGGGTGACGGCAAGACCGGTCCCGAAGCGCCGGCGGGAAAACTGCGTCAGGTTGTTACGTCCGGAAATTCGGATGCGCCTTCGAATACGCTACGTCATCCGGACGGCCGCGGCGGCTACCCAGCGGATTCCGCGAAGAACTTGCCGGGCATCTCGATGGGCGGCAGCGTCTTGTTCTCCTCCGAGTCGGAGGGGATCTCTTTGCCGTCGGGGCCGAGGCGCGCATCGTCGCCCCGCGGCGGCGTGGCGTCGATGCCGCAGCCGATGCGCAGCACCACGAGGTTGCCGTCGCCGGTGTTGAGGTAACGATAGTAAGCGCCCTTGGGGATCATCACCCCCTGGTACTTCTCGATCGTCAACTCGTCGCCCTTTTCGTCGAACACCGACATCTGGCCTTCCAGCACCACGAAGGAATGGTCCTCATCCAGGTGACAGTGGACCGCGTTCTCGCCGCCTTCGGAGTTGATCTTGGTGTGGATCCACATGTTGTCGGTCTTGGCCACGAGCTGGGTGACCCGGCCCTGCTGCATGTAGGGGGTCTTCAGCGAGTACTTGTAGGATCTGGGCCTCTCGACCTCTTGTTTCTCTGCGACTGCTTCCATGGTGATCTCCTTTCCGAACGTTTCGTGTTCCAGATGGCGCCCTTCGACTTCGCCTGTCCTGAGCTTGTCGAAGGGCTCAGGACGAACGGAATTTAATCAGGCCCCGTTAACTCAGCCATCAGGACGAACGGGATTTAGTTAGGCCCCTTTTACTTAACCATCAGGGCGAACAGGGTTTAGTCGGGCAACCTTGACTTAGCCGCTCGTCCTGAGCCCTTCGACAAGCTCAGGACAGGCGAAGTCGAAGGGCGCCATCTCAATCGATCAAAGTCTCCTCAGGCGTTGACCCCCTCCAGCTTGAGGTCATAGAGCTTCAGCACGTTCTCGCGCACGACCTTGCGGAAGATGTCCGACGGCAGATGCCCGAGCTCGTCGGTGATGACCTGGCGCGAATGCGGCCAGGTGGACGCCGCGTGCGGGTAGTCGTTGGACCACATGCAGGTCTCGCTGCCCCACCAGTCCAGCAGCCGGCCGCCCGTGGGGTCGCTGAAGAAGGTGGCGTAGAACTGCTCGTTGCAGTACTCGCTGGGAAGCTTCTTCATGTGCGGAAGCGGCGCCTTGGTGGCGTGGCGCTTGAAGTACTTGTCCCACTCGTGGAGGTAGAACGGGATCCACGAGATCTCGTTCTCCACGTACACGAACTTGAGGTCCGGATAGTTGGACATGGGGCCGCCGAAGACCAGCTCGAACAGCGTGTTGGCGGCGTCCGCCAGCTTCTGGTTGACGGTCATGCGGTAGACGTCCAGGCCTTCTCTGTCGTACCGGCTGTAGTTGAACCCTGTCAGGATGTGCAGGTTGACGGGCATCTGCAGATCCTGCGCCGCCTCCCAGAACGGGTTGTAGTGGTCGCTGGTGAAGGGGAGGTGATCCGGCGGCACCTGCCAGATGAGGCAGCCCACGAGCCCGGCCTTCTTGCAGCGCTCCAGTTCCTTGATGGCATTGTCGATGTTGTAGAGCGAGATCGACGGCACGCCCACGAGCTTGTGGGGGTGTACCTTGCAGTAGTCGATGAGCCAGTCGTTGGCGAGTTCGAAGCAGGCTTCCTGAAGCTCCGCGTCCTCCAGGGCGAACAGGCGGAGGCCCAGGGTCGGGTAGAGCACCTCGGCGGACACTCCGTCCACCGCCATCTCCTCCACCCGCGCCCGCGGGTCGTAGCCGCCGGGCTTCTCG
>JAPOQB010000784.1 GCA_026710965.1 Deltaproteobacteria bacterium
CCACGTCTTTGCCGTGGTGCCGCTGGCGGACTGACCCGGCCAGCCTACGAACCATCGACGGCGGCGGAGGCGCCGCCGTCGACCACCAGCGCCGTGCCGGTGACGAAGGACGACTCCTCACACGCCAGGAACAGGATTGTGCTGGCCACCTCCCGGGGCTCTGCCCAGCGTTTCATCAGCGTGTGTTGAGCGCCCGTGCGGCGCAACTCTTCCTCGCTCACGCCACGGGCCTTGGCCCGCTCGATGTGGAAAGGGGTGATGGTGGGGCCGGGACAGACGGCGTTCACCCGAATCCCGTGTCCGACCTCTTCAATGGCCATGGTGCGGCTGAGGCTCACCACCGCGGCCTTGGTCACGTCGTACTGTCCCATTCCCGCCCGTCCGGCAACCCCGAAGACCGAAGAGACGTTGACGATGCTGCCGCCGCCACGTGAACGGAGCAGGGGAATGGCCGCCTTGCAACAGTGGACCGTGGCCATGAGGTTGACCGCCAGGATGGATTCCCAACTGCCCGCATCGGCATCCGCCAGGGCGCCGTACACGCGGATGCCAGCGACGTTGACCAGGATGTCGAGTCCGCCGAAGTGTGCCGACGCGGCGTCGACCGCGCGGGTCACCTGTGCCTCGTCACTCAAGTCGGCCGCCATGGGCATAATATCACACGACAGGAACCGCTCGCGGATTGCCGTGGCCGCGGCCTCGGCGGCCGCGCCTTCACGGTCCACCAGCGCCAACCCGGCGCCCTCCTCGGCGAAGAGCATGGCCGTGGCGGCGCCGATGCCGCCTCCGCCGCCGGTGATGAGGGCGACCTTTCCCTGAAGCCGGGGCACCCGTCTACCTCGAGTGGCCCATGGCCGCGCGCAGGGCCACGTCGGCCGCCGGGACCGAATAGCCCTCGGCCGCGAGTGCCGCGGCCGCTACTTCCTCGTCCTCCTGCGGCGCGGCGCCGCTCACGCCGATGCCGCCCACCACCTCGTCGCCGATCCAGATGGGCAGCCCCCCCTGGCCGATGGCGATGCGCCCGTCGTGCACCACCTGCACGCCGGTGTAGAAGACCGGTTTCGGGTTCGCTTTCTCCTCCAGGACCGCGGTGCTCTGCCGGAAGGCCGCCGCCGTGTAGGCCTTGGCCCGGGCGATGTCGGGCGCCACGAACTTGGTCCCGTCCATGCGTCCGGCCCACATGAAGTTGCCGCCATTGTCCACCACGGTTACCGTGACCTGATAGCCCTTTTCCTCCGCCGCCTGGACGCCGGCATCCACCAGCGCCCGCGCCTGTTTCATTCCAAAGCTCAAAGTGTGATCCTCCTGTCTCGTTTTTGCTTGCTTACGTCCTTTGCCCCGTCCTCATGAGTCTTTCGAGCGGACGGCGGGGGACCGGTATCCTCGCGCCGGCGGCGAGAAGCTCCCGGACCATGCGCTCGCGGTTGCGGTCCAGATCCGCCATGGCCTCTTCCGGTGACAGTCCCTCGCCGAAACACCCCGGCAGCTCCGGATACTCCGCGCGCCGCAGCCACCGGCCGTCGGCTCCCTGGACCGCGGCCACACGAAGGACGTACGGCACGGCCAGATATTCTTCGAGGGTCATTGGTTGCCTGTCCTTCGACTTCGCTTCGCCACCATCAGGACGAACGGTGCCATCGCTCACGGGGTGATCTGGACCCGATCCTTCACCGCCTCGACCCACACCGCATCCTTCGGTAGTCGGACGGAGGTTGCACGGACGTGGTGGAGCCTCGGGTCCAGTCCCGGCGGGTCGGCCCGTTCCGCCTGCATCCTCCGGGCGGAGTCGATGAGGCACTTGCGCACCCGGATAATGGCGGAGTCGCTGGTGCCCAGACGCTCGAGGGTGCGGTCGAAGATCGGACCCTGGCTCTCGGTCATGGCGCGGTCCTGCATGCCGAAACCGGGAATGCCGCAGAACATGCGCGTCCGATGGGCCTCCCAATCCATGCCGTAGTCCCCGGCGGGGCCCTTGGCGGGCCGGATGTCGCCGTAGGGGCCGTTGACGGGCGGCCCGTACTCCGTGATGTGGGCGCTGAAGCCGGTATTCAGGGACACCAGCTCTTCCTCCTTCAGCGGCCGTGTCGGGTGCCACGTGATGGTCCAGTTGATCAGGTGCTCGTCGTCGGCCGGAACCCAGGCGTGGGAATGGAGGATGGGGTCCTCGTCCTGGGGCGGCGGCATGGTGTAGAAGGGCATGATGAACTGCGTGATGCGCCAGTAGTAGCGGTTGTCTTCTACGTTTCGGCGGGCGCCGATCATGACCCCGTAGTCGGTGTCCACCACTTCGAAGCGGGGGCTGCGGTCCGAGGTTCCCACCGCCGTGTCCACGCCGAAACCGGCCTTTTCGATGTTCTCGAGGGAGGTCGGGTCGGCCGTGTCCAGCGGCGCGTGCAGGAACGAGATGTGGCTCGAATCGATGCCACCTTCGAGGGCCTGGAAGTAGTTGCTGTGCTGGTAGTACTTCGAGATGAACCGCCGGTTGTCCGGCAGGCCGAGCCACTCGAAATCCGGCATCCCGGCAAGATCGGCCGGATCGCCCATGAACGCCCAGACCAGCCCGCCGCGCTCCCGACAGGGGTAGGCGGGGTGCCTCACCGCGTGTTTGAAGTCGGTTTCCGGGGCTTCGTTGGG